>JAISBQ010000349.1 GCA_031266115.1 Bifidobacteriaceae bacterium | reverse complement strand
GGCGACCCAGACCATCTCATCCCCATCGACACCCGCCGCCGGGGCGACGTGCAGCCAGTCGGCATCGCTCGACGCTGTCCAGCCCGGCTGGTCGGTGGACACCGTGGGTGTCGTCATCGCTCCTGCGGACGATGGCGACCATGACGACACGCTCGTCGTCAGCGTGGCTGCCCGCTGCGACACGGTCACCACTCGCGAGATCGATCCCACGGGGCCGGTCGCATGCACGGTGACATGACCTGTCCGCGCAAGACCGGGGTTCCCGGCCGCCCGGACCTCCATGGTGGTTCCGCTCACCCCACTCGCGGGGCTCACGCTCAGCCATGTCGCGTCCACCTCGGCTGCCCATGCGGCCTGATTGGTGGTAACCCGCGACGATGTGGCGTCCCCGCCGGCATCAGCGGTCCAACTGGTCCGTGTCAGGCTCATGGTCGGGGCCGGGGCGGAATCTTGGGTCACCGTCATGTCCGCCGCCATGCCTCCCGCGACCACATGCACCACCGCGGTTCGGGAGGTGCCGGCGTTGACGGCGGCAACCAGCCGGATGGAATCGCCGCTTCCTCCTGTGGCAGGGCTGATAGCCAACCACGACTCGGTGCTCGTCGCCGTCCAGACCGGCTGGACCGTGGTCACCCGTGTGGTCGTGTTGGCACCCCGGTCATCCGCTGACCATGTCCTGCGTGACAGTGTCAGCGTTCCGGCGGCCTGCGTGACCGTCATCGTCCGCGTGACGCCGCCAGCCGTGAACGTCACCGTTCCGGTGGTGGTGGCGGGAACCGATGCGGCCAGGGCGGTCACGCTCACCCTGGTCCCGCTCGTCCCGGACGATGGCGTCACGCTCAACCAGGGTACGTCCGACGATGCCGACCAGCCCGTGTGGTTCGTGGTCACCGTCGCCGTGGTCGACCCACCGCGAGCCGGCGCCGACCACGATGTCCTCGACACCGAGAGTGTGGGCGGGGGCCCTTGCGTGACCGGCACCGCCACAGAATCACGGTCGGTCGCGAAGACCACCGTCCCCGTCCGCGACCCAGACACCGTGTTCACGGCCGCCGTCAAGGTGACAGTCGCATCGCCCACACCGGTGAGGGGAGATGCGGTGATCCACGGCGGCAGGCTCGACACACGCCAGGGGCTGCCATCGGTGTCGACTGTGATCGTGATACTGGATGGGCTGCCGGAGGGGGACCAGGACCGCGGGTTCACCTCGATCGATGTGGTGCCCGTTTGGGCGACCAGCACGGTCCGCCTCACGTCTCCGGCGGCGACTACCACGCTGCCCGAGCGTGCCGCCGTGCCCGGATTCGCGCTCGCCGCCACCACGAGGGCGTGGGTCCCCGCAGGACCAGATGCCGGAGTGACCGTGACCCAGGATGGCGAGGACTCGACGGTCCACGTACCTACGTTCAACGACACCTGTACCGATGCCTGTGACGCCTCACCGCCCAGCATCATCGCCTCGGGCAGGACGGTCAGCGCCACTGGCGCCTCGGCCTGATGGACCAACACCGAGGCAGTCTCGCCGTTCGAGGAGAAGACCACGGTGTCCTCGCGCGCGAGCCCATTGTTCGCCTCGGCCGTGAGAGTCACGGGCCCGGCCTGGCCGCCATCGGGCGTCACGCGAATCCACGCAGGTGTGGACTGAAGTGTCCACGTGCCGTAGTCCAACGACACCTCAGCCTCGGTGGAGTCAGGCCCATAGCCGAGATCCCATCGGGTCGGCGTGACGGTGATACCCGTGGGGGCCGCGGCCTGAGCGACCAGCACGGTGGCGGTGTCGGCATCGGTGGCGAACACCACCTCGCCCTGGCGCGCCGGGCCAGAGTTGGTCGCGGTCGTGAGGGTGACGATGGCGTTGCCGATGCCGGATGTGGGTTCGGCGGTCAGCCACGGCGACAGGCTCGCCACGTGCCATGGGCTGCCGTCGGTGTCCACGATGACCGTGGTGGTCGATGCGAAGGCTCCGGCGGACCACGGGCTGGGGCCGACCGCGATCGAGGTGCCAGCCGCCTGAGTCACCGCGATGGTCCCGGTCAGCGCCCCTGCGGACACCTCAACACTGCCCGACCGTCCATGTGGGCTGGGGTTGTCCGCTGCCGACAGCGACAGGGTCTGGGAGCCCGGGCCACCGCTGGAGGGATCCACCTCCAGCCACGATGGTGCTGCCACCGACCATGGCAGGTCGCTGGTTAGTTCCGCGGTGCGCGCGCTTGCCCTTCCCGGTGCCAGCCACTCGGTGGGGGAGAGCGTCAGTTCACCGGCGCTTTGGACAATCGTCACCTGGGCTGTGACGTCGCCGGACGCGAACACGATCGTTCCGGTGCGTTCGGCACCATCGTTGCCGCCGATGTCGATCATGACGTCCCCGCTGACCCCACTGGTGGGCATGATGGTCACCCACGACGGCTGGGACCGTATGGTCCACGTGCCGTGCGATAGGGACACGCGGGCGACCATGGAGGCCGGCGCTCCGGTGACCGTTGCCGATTCGGGATGGACCGTCATCGTCGCCGGCTCCCTGGCCTGCGTCACCGTCAGAGTGGTCGTGGCGGTCCCCGCGGCGAACGTCACCGTCCCCGTCCTGGCCGGCGCCGTGCTCGCCGCTGCCGTGACCGTGACGGTCTGGCCGGCGAGCGCATTCGAACCCGATGCCGGCGAGACGGTCAGCCAGGGCGCCGATGACGTCGCGGAGAACCGCTTCGTAGTCGATGTCACGGTCACGCCCAAGGCGGCCCCGTCCACCGGCGCGTCCCAGGTCTCGGCGGACAGACCCACCCGCGCCGGGGCCGCGGTGATGGTGTACGGCCCGGTGTTCACGGTGGTGTCGGAACTCGCAAAGTTCCTGATCTCGATGTAGTACGGTTCGCCGGCGATGGCGTCCCAGGTTAGGAGGAACTGGCGATCGCCGGCGGTATCGTCGTCCCACGCGATGACGCTGCCTCCCGATCCCATGACGGAGCCGTACACGTCCCCGGTGCCGTTCGACATCGCTGTCCACGTTCCGGACGTGGAGGGGACGACACGCCACCAGTCCTTGTCGCTCCCGCGTTCGAGGGAGCCTCTGGCTGTGGCGACCTCGGTGTTCAGCGCGAACGCGCATGTCGTGGACGTGGTGGCGGCGCAATCGTCGGTATCGACCTGGCTCACGGAGATGGTGGCGGTCCGGCTGCCCGAGGTCACGGTCACGGTCGCCTCACGCTCGCCGCCGTTCAGGGACGCGGCGGTCATCGTCAGCGTGGTCCCACTCGACGCGGCCGGAGACACCGTCAGCCAGGAATCGGACGATGACGCGGTCCACGCCGATCCGCCGGCGTCGACGAACACGGTCTTTGTTCCACCGCCTGGCGTCGGGGCCCATTGGTCTTGCGACAGGTTCACTCCCGGGTGCGATGTCGCGAGGGTGACGCGGACATAGGCCTCGGTCGGAGTGATCTCCTCGACGGTGATGCGTAGCGTGCCGGTGGACGAGAAGAACGAGTCGCCACGATGGAACAGCAGTTGACCCGTGGTCGCCTTGTGGGCGGGGAAGAGCATCAACGATTCCGGCTCGTTGGTCTCGGTTCGCGCGTGTGCGCGGGTGATCTCGACCCCGCCGCCCTCGGCGTTCGCGAGATAGTCCACCCAATAGGTCCGTTGTTGACCTCCCGCCGAATCGACAATCCGCAGTGCCTGACGGGCAGTGAGGTCCGTGGTCGACGCAGCCGAGATCGCATAGACGCCATCGCTCACCGGCTGATCGACGGTTAGATATCCCTCGCCGTTCGTGATGAGGTGCTCCCGGGTCTTCTGGGAGCCCAAGATCGAATATGCCAGAGATCCATAGGAATAGCCCATGATGTTGTACTGGTTGCCATAGTTGGCCACCGTGCACGCACCGGAACCCGTGATCGGGCCGTCGAACGTGCCCGCCGCGCATGTCAGGCTCCCAGCGTGGGAGAGCCCGAAGTTGTGGCCCATCTCATGGATGAACGTGGACAGTGGGGAAGGCTGACTGGTATCGGCGGACGCCGACACGATGTTGCGCATCGCGCCGGGGGAGGAGAAATCGGCCAACAGCCACCCGTGACCAGCGAAAGAGTGAGAGCAACTGCCGGTCTCCTCGTCCGATGCTGTCAACACCACCAGGTGATGCTGGCTCGCGTTGGTTGTCCAGTTGTACACCGGCTTGCCCGCGGCAGCCAGCGCGTTTGTCGCCGCCGTTTGCACCTCGAGCAGAGAGCTGGAGCATTGGACATCGCTTTGGATCCCCACCACATCGTTCCAGTTGTACGTCGCGGTCACCGCGCCCCGAGATTCCCTGTTCCACCACTGCGACAGCCCGTTCACATACCCGTCCAGCTGTGCTTTGGTCCAGAACACGCGACGCGAATCCCGCGTGATGAATACGACGTGCATGGTGTGGACGTACGGCCCTGGCACGGCCTCGGCCGATCCTGGCGACTGCGCTACCTCCAGCACCGATTCGTCGGCTACCACCAGATGCTCCGAACTCTCGGCGGCAGCGTCGAGCACAAGGCCAGCCAGGTCGCCTCCCGCATCGATCGGTCCGGTCGCGGTGGCCGGGATGTCGCCAGACGCCGCGATCTCGGCCAGCGTCGCCGACGGCAGGGAGGCGACGATGGCGCCCGGCACCTCCACGGTCGCGGCGATCATGTCACCCGACTCGACAGCCGGATCGACACTCGCGGGGTCCACGGGGACAAACGCGCCCGAATCCAGACGCACCACGCTCTCCGGAGCTTGGGGATCGCCATCGGCGGCCACCAAGTATTGGCCGGTCACCGCGACGTCCACGCCATCGGCGATCAGCGCGGCCAGGGAATCCGCGCCTGGCGGGGTGGGTGAAGCCGCCGTGGCCGCCGGTGTGCCCCCAAGGGTGAGGGACATCAGGCAGGCAAGCACGGCACCGAGGGCTTTGCAGGGTGGACGGGCGGCAGTGCCACCCGTGTGGGACATCGGCCGGTGCGGCAACGTCCATCGGGGGCCGAACGGGGCAGCGGGAGGGAATAACGGCATGGTGAAACCTGCTTCTCGGGAGTGGCCAGCGACATACCCCGGCGCGA
>JAISBQ010000241.1 GCA_031266115.1 Bifidobacteriaceae bacterium | reverse complement strand
GAGCCGCCGCACCAGATTCGCCAAGTTTCATGTTTGCGGGCTCTCGGAGGCCATTTCGGCCCGCAAACCTGAAACTCGACATCGTGCGGGGTCATCGGAGGCTGACATCCGTGAGTCTCGATCTTCAACCGGGGTCCTGGTGCTGCCGTCCCGTCCCTCGCGCAGGACCCCTAGGCTTGTCCCGCTATGACCGATACTTCCGCGCGTCTCATCGACCTGACCCGCCTACCCTCGATCCAACGCGCCAACCTCGACGCCGATCACGCTTTCGTGTCCGACGTGCCACGCCCCAACGCCGCGGTGGACCGCCTGGTGGACGGGCTGAACGCCGAGCAGAAGGCCGCCGTGGTGCACGATGGCGGTCCCCTCCTGATCATCGCGGGCGCAGGCTCGGGGAAGACCCGGGTCCTGACTCACCGCATCGCCTATCTTCTCGCCACCGGCCAGGCACGCAGCGGTGAGATTCTCGCGATTACCTTCACCAACAAGGCGGCGGCGGAGATGCGCGAACGGGTCGCTGCCCTGGTGGGACCGGGCGGCGAATACATGTGGGTGTCGACGTTCCACTCGGCGTGCGTGAGGATTCTGAGGCGGGAGGCAGCCACGATGGGGTTGCGGTCCTCGTTCTCGATCTACGATTCGGCTGATTCCGTCCGACTGGTCGCCGCGCAGGCCTCCCGCGCGGGACTGGACCCGAAACGCTTTCCTCCCAAGGCCCTGGCCGGGCGAATCTCAGCGCTGAAGAACGAATTGATCGATCCGGAGGATTTTGCGCGGACAGTGGATCGCGCGGACAGCGCCGATGGTGTTCTCTCCGAGATCTACCGGGCATACAACGAGGCCCTGCGTGCGGCAAACGCGATGGACTTCGACGATCTCATCATGAACACCGTCGCCCTCATGCAGGCGTTCCCTGGGGTGGCGGAGCACTACCGCCGCCGATTCCGGCACATCTTTGTCGACGAATACCAGGACACGAACCACGCCCAATATGTGCTGGTCAGAGAGCTAGCTGGGGTGGCGGCGGACCCCCAGGTGGGCGGTGGTGTCCCGCGTGCAAGCCTTACGGTGGTGGGAGACGCGGACCAGTCGATCTACGCGTTTCGGGGTGCCACGGTCCGCAACATTGTCGAGTTCGAGACTGACTATCCCGACGCCACCACGATCGTGTTGGAACAGAACTATCGCTCTACACAGAACATCTTGTCTGCGGCGAACGCGGTCATCTCCCAGAATCTCGGCCGCAGGGCGAAGAACCTGTGGACGGCAGGCGGGGACGGTGCCAAGGTGGTCGGGTATGCCGCCGATTCCGAGGGCGACGAGGCGCGTTTCATCGCCGACGAGATCGACCGGCTGGGGGAAGATGAATCGGTCAAACCCGGCGACGTGGCGGTCTTCTACCGGACCAACGCCCAATCGCGTGCACTGGAGGAGCAATTCATTCGTCTCGGCCTGCCCTATCGGGTGGTAGGGGGCACGAGGTTCTACGACCGCCGAGAGATCCGCGACGCCATCGCCTACCTGCGCGTGGTGGACAATCCGGACGATACGGTCTCGGTCCGCCGGATCTTCAACGTTCCTCGCCGCGGCCTTGGCGGAAAGTCCGAAGCGACGGTCGCGGCCTATGCCGCGGCCCACGGCATCTCGTTCGGTGCGGCACTGCGTCGCGAGATCCCGGCCATGCCCACGCGGTCCGTGGGCGCCATCGCCGGCTTTGTCGAACTCTTGGACCGTTTGAGCGCGATGGTGAGCGAGGGCGCAACGCCGGGTGAGGTCCTCGACCGGGCACTGGCCGATTCGGGCTACGTCGCGGAACTGGAGGCGTCGGAAGACCCGGCCGAGCGCGGCCGGGTGGAGAACCTTGCCGAGTTGCACGCCGTCGCGGTGGAGTTCGCTGCCCGTGACCCTGAGGCGACGCTGGGTGACTTCTTGGAGCGGGTCTCCCTTGTGGCCGATTCGGATCAACTTCCGACGGCGGGGGACGATGACGGGGGTGCCGTGACGCTCATGACGCTGCACACGGCGAAGGGTCTGGAGTTCCCGGTGGTGTTCGTTACCGGCCTGGAGGACGGCACGCTTCCGCACATGCGGTCGCTGGCCGATCCGGATGAGCTTGCCGAAGAACGGCGGCTCGCCTACGTGGGATTGACCCGCGCCAGGCAAAGACTTTACCTCTCGCGGGCGACGCTGCGGACCACCTGGGGGCGCCCCCAGTCGCTGCCGCCAAGCCGTTTCCTCAGCGACATCCCCGAGTCCGTCATCGAGTGGCGTCGCGAGGTCTCGGCGACGGAAATGCTGCGCACTCCAGTGGACGGCGGGTGGGATGGGCCGCGCGGCCGGGGCGACCGGTCCCGCCAGCGCTCAGAGACACCGCCGGCCTCCTTCGAGGCCGCCCCGGTGACGGCGAGCAGCGACACGCCAAACCTCGCCGTGGGTGACCGCGTGACCCACGATGTCTACGGGCTCGGCACTGTCGTGGCGTTGGAGGGGACGGGCCCAAAGACTGTGGCGAGGATCGAATTCCCATCGGAGGGCGTCAAGCGCCTGGCGGTTCGCCTGGCGCCGATCACCAAGCTGTGAGGGGGTGGCCCCCAGGAGCCAAGAAGACCTGCGGCCTTCTCACCCTTCCGTACTCACTCAGTTCGGGTAGGGTGCGGCTCATGGCCCAGACCGATGTGGAAGCGCGCCTGCGCACCGCCCTGACCACGCTGATCCTTGACGAATACTCGCTCTTGGAGAATATTCGCCTCCCCTTGCCAGCGTCGGAGCGGGTGGTTGCCCATCAGATCGGGTGGCGCCTGCGGACCGAATGGGATCGATCCTGGGACATCGATGTCGAATACAACCGTGTGGGTCACGGCACCAGCCCGTCCCTGCCCGCGCCCGATCCGGGGCATCGCCCCGTGGATATCTCCGTCCATCACCGCGGCCTGCGGGGGCCGGCCCACAACCTGATGGTGCTCCAGCTCAAGGTCGGCCGGATCGATTCCCTCGACGCTGAGGTGAACAGGCTGCGACTCACGGCCGAGCACTACCGCTACTGCCACGGGGTGCTCCTCGATCTCGGCATCGAGGTAGGTGCCGATCCGGCGAGTCCGCCGGTGCTGGTCTGCCCATCATGGCTGTGGCTGGACGCCGAGACCCCCGAACTCGTGCCGGTATACAAACCCGAGGCCGCCCGCCAACTCTCTCGCGAGGGATGGCAGGCCCGTCAACGCCGCTACCCCTGGGACTCCGATGACGAGATCGAATACCCCGGTTGGCGAACCCCAGAGGCGTTGCCTCCCGAGCCGACCGATCGCATCTAGAAACACTTCACGAAGTGTCCTTCTTTAGCTCCATACCCTGATCTTGGCGCTCTTCGATGCGCGGAGCTTTCCCTTGGCCGGTGCGGAGACTCTGTGGGCTTTGAGACGGTACTTGGCGGTGGCACTGACCTTGATCTTGAACAGTCGGACGCCATCAACGGTGACGTTCTTGACCTTGACCCACTTGTTGCCCTTGCGTATCTGGAGCTCCAGTGTGGATGGCTTGTCGTAGGGGTTTGCCCACAGGGCAACTGCGGTGGTGACCTTTCCTGCGGGAGCATAGCTCGGTACCAACAATCGGGGCGTCCGGGTCGCTCCGCGCGAGATCACCCGAGTGGTCACGAGGGACGCGGATGTCGTCTTGGGCGGCAGGCGCCACCCGACGGGCTCGGCGACGGCCAGCGCGACAGCCCGGTACGTGTACACGCCCGAGGGCCTGACCTGCCATTGGCCCACCCCGCCGGCCACGTCGACCCGCGCCATCGACGCCCAGGTTGACCCGTTGAACCGCTGGACCTCGACCACGCCGCTGACGGGCCCGGAGGTGGATCCCCAAGTCAGGGTGTAGGTGCCGATCTCACCCGGGGTGACATCGGAGGGGCCGGCGATCCCTGGCCTATCCACCACCGGATAGACAGCTCCAGCTCGCAAGGTCTCCAGATAGGGATAGAGGTACTGTCCGGGGCAACTCGTCGCGTTGTAGGACACGCCGCCGCGCCGATAGGCCGCGTCGGAGTGCCCGATGATGACGGGCAGTTCCTTGCCGTTGGTTGCATAGGTGGTGGTGGCGGCGGGGTTGTGAATCCCGGCAACCGCGAGGCGCCATCCGACTATCGAGGTCAGCGCGGCGATCGATTCCGGAGTGGGCTCTACCTTTTCGTAGTTGCCGAGCACGGAGACGCCGAAGGTCTCGGAATTGAAATGGTTGGCATGGGCACCCACCACATTCGCGTCGATTCCCCCGGCGCGCCCCTCCCAGATTCCTCCATACTTGTCGACGAGGAAGTTGTAGCCGATATCATTCCATTTCAGTGATCCGACGTGATAGTTGAATATCCCGCGTACCACACCCGGCACCTGTTCCGGGGTGTAGATATTGGACCCGGCCGTATGGTGGACGATGGCGCCCCGCAACGTCCCGAAGTACTTCGGCTTTTGCCTCACCCGTGCCTCGTTCGCCCCCCACTCGTCGCGCGAATGGATGACCGGATCGGCCTGAGGCGGAGGCGCGGCCGGGGGCGTCGTCGGTGCCGGGTCGGGCGCCGGTGGCTCAGGCGTGGGTGCCTGCGGCGCGGGCGGTGTGGGCGACGCGGAGCCGGTGGGCTCAGAGCTCGGCGTGGGGCTCGGGTCAGGGCTGGGAGGCGGCGTGGAACTCGGAGCCTCACTCGGGGTCTCACCCGGCGCCGAGGGGCTGGGGACCGAGGGAAGGAGCGCCGAGGCTCCGCTGGTCGTCACGTCGTTCGCGGCGCCGGTCGGTACCTCGCTCGTCTCGGGCACGGATGCTTCGGAATCGGTGCCGTCGGCTCCGGGCACGGCGGGGTCGGTCTGTGCGGCCGCCCACCCGGCCACTGTGCCGGCGGAGCGGCCGAACGGCGCTGGAGGTGCGGCATCGTCGGGAAGGGACTCAGGATCGATGAACTGCGCGGCAACACTGGAGGCCAGGGCATCGTCGGCGGTCACCACCTGCACCTGCGCGCCGGTGGAGCCAGCAGCGACAAAGGGCTCTGTGCCCCCAACGGCTCCGTCGCCTTCGTCGCTGTCGGGCACGGGCCCGCCGGAGCGGGCGGCGATCTCGAGGTCCTGCCATGGGGTCCACTCGCCGTCCACGTAGGTGCGCAGGCGCACGGCCTCGGGCTCGTCCGCGGGGTCCCAGGTCACGCCGGCCACGGTGAAATCATCGGTGTGTACCGCGGCCGTGGTCACCGTGAGGGAGCCGGCCGGCCGGTCGGCGTCGGGCGTCGGTGTCCGTGGCGCCGTTGTGCCCGGCGCGTCGACGATCGCTCCGAGCGGAACCGTCTGGACTCCGGCCGCTGCCTCAGGTATCGGCATGTCGATTGGCGCGGCTGCGTCGGGCGCCGGTACCGCAGCACTCGGCGTGTCGCGGAGAGTTCCCAACGAATCGGGCGGCGCGATGCCGGTGGCGCCAGGGCCGGCATCGGCGGTCGCGGTGGAGAGATCGCCACCGCTGCGCAGGGCGGTCGGCGCCGGCGCACCCAGAGCCGTCCCACCCAAGGTTGCGCCCCCAAGACTGATGACGCCAAGACCCAGCGCGATGGCGGCACCCGCCCCTATCAGGGACGTTCCCAGGCCGGTGCGAAGACGGAACGGTGCGCCCTGCGCATGGCGAGGCATGGCGAGACGGTGAACGATCATGGGGAAGAGGTCCAATCGGGTGGGGATCAGGATCGCTGTCGAACGTCACGACATCCCCACACTAAGGGTGATGTGCCCCGCGTGGTGGGACCTAGCCTGTGGTGGTCGCCGAGTCCGAGGGCTCGGGGCGTGGATCTGCCCTCGCGTGGGTTCAAAGGCGTGGGCTCGGCGACCTGGTGCGTCTACTCAGCCCGGTCCGGATCCGGCTGTCGGGCCAAGACCGCCGCGAGGACGGCCCGCAGGCCGTGGAGCAGTGCGCGCAGGTCCGCCACGGCGATGTCGTCGAC
>JAISBQ010000175.1 GCA_031266115.1 Bifidobacteriaceae bacterium | reverse complement strand
CGGCCGGGGCCGCTGGGGATGTCAGACCTATCCCCAGCAGCCCGGCCGCTAGCACAGCGATTGTCCAGGTCATCCGATGGCCGTGAGCGTGAGGATGCCGGTGTAATCGCCCGGTGCGGTGTCCAACGGGATCGCGAGGCTCAGGCCGGCGGTGACCTGGGCGCTGCCCAGGGCGTGACCGAGCGCGGACGCCGCCAACGTGCGCGAGGCTCCCAGGCCGGTGCCACCGGCCCCGGGTGCCACGCTCGCGCCGGCTACCGCGTCCACCGTGTTCGCGGTAACGCTGGGTGCCCAGCCGAGTGCCTGGGCACCAAACGTGTTGTCGCCGCCCACGAAGTCCGAGACCTGGCCAGAGATGCTCCATGCCGGGGCGGCAGTCCTCGTATCGGTGACGTTGACAGCGGGCAGCGCCCCGCTGGCCGTGAACGCGGTCTCCCCGGCCACAGCGGTGCCCATGACCACAGCCGAACTGTCGGTGATGGTCCACGTGAATTCGCCTGGCGGCGGCGGGGGCGTCTCCTCGGGGACGGTGACGTCAATCGGGATGTCGCCCGGGTCGAGGAATTCGACCGCCGTGAACGTCTCAAACCCCGGCGTGGCGGCGCCGCCACCGGGGTATGTGTAGATGCCATACCGGCCATCCGCGATCCCGTTGGCGTCCGCGGCAGCCTTGGAGATGGTCAGCGTCGCGGTGAAGGTCCCGTCCGCTCCCAGGACAACGGCACCGTTGGCGGCGCCTCCCACCTGGTCGACGTTCTCGGCCAACACAGCCCACTTGACTCCGGCGTTCGGGCGGGCCGCTGACCCGGCGCCCTCAGATGGCTTCCACACCTGCGCGAACTTCCCGAACGCGATGTAGACGCCGCCCGGGCTGCCCGCTAAGGGCGGATAGACCGCGATCGATGACTGCGGATCGAATCCGGAACCGGTGATCGTAATAACAGTCTGACCTGTACTTGACACGGCGACATCAGATACCGTAACGGACGGCGCGGGACCGGGCGGACCAACGAGTTGCCATTCGACGGCGATGGGCTTGGCGATCTTCTTCGGGTCGGCAGCTCCGCCGGAGGAGTACCAATACGACGACTGACCAGTCAGAGCGTGGAAGGCAACAAAATCCTGGGGGAACGAACCCCAGTAGTCACCCGTCCGGTTCTGCGCGCTACCGGAGGCCGGAGTGACTTCCACGCCCAGATAGTCCGGGGTGACCTGGAAGCCGTCCGCGTCCAACGTCACGGTTGACAACGTCGCCACGGTGATGGGCTGAGGGGTGATCGCCTCCCAAACGTCTGGATCGTCCATCGAGGCCCCATAGCCCGAGCCGGTCGCCGTCACTGTGCCGTGGCCGTTGGCCACGCTCAGGTGCGGATTCGACAGCGTCCAGTAGGTCAGGCCGCCGTAGAACGCGACAGTCAGGGTGCCGGTCCAGTCAATCTCGGCGGTTCCCGCCGAAAGATCCACGCTTCCCGCGCCGCCCGCGAATGTGGCGACGGTGCCGGTGGTCGAGCCGGCGCCCGTACCGACAGCAGCGCCGGCCGAGTTCTGGCACTTGGTGGCCCACGTCGGAGCCACCATGCCCTCGCCGTTCACCGGCTTGGCCAGGGAGACGTTGCCGGCGGTAGCAGCGTAGAAGCCGTCGGCCTCCGCCCACACCCGCGAGCGCCCGGTGTCTCCGGCCGCGCCAGCGGACAGGAAGTTGCAGCCGCCGAAGTAGGCGCCGCCGCCAGATTCGTCGTTGATGGACCAGGCCAGCGAGACATCGCTGACCGTGTCTGCGGCCTGGGCGGGTGCCGCCACCATCGCCGCCGATGCCGCACCCACGGCTGCCACGGCAGCGATGGCGATGCGGACCCCAGCCCGGTGCGGGCGTGGGCCACGGCGAGGTATGGCCGAGGATGCTCGGCCGCCGAGTGTTGTGCTACTCATTGCTTTCCTTTCTGTGGTGGGCGCTGATGCGCCGCGTATATCGACCCCGGTGAGGGGACGCGTGGAGGTCAACAGGTCGCACCGGGTCACGGGGCATCGACAGGCGAGAAGGCCGGACGCGGTGTCTTGGGATCATTCGGCGAGAGAGATTCAGGGAGGGCGGGGGCGTCATCGTCGGTATGGCGGCGACGCAGCGGCCAGGCCAACCATCCGTCTCTGAACCCGGCGATCGCCACCGCAGTCAGGGCCAACACGGCTGCCAGACCGGCGGTGACCCACGTGCGGCGCGCGGCCTGTGCTGGACGGTCGGGGACCAGGCCGGGGCTGGCCCGGCCGTACGTCTCGATCCCGCTGAGGTCCACATACCTCGCGCCAATCGCGGTGTGGGAATCGTCCGCGGCGGGCGGCAGGGCGGTCGGTGCGCCAGGTGCGGTGGGTACGGTGCCCACCCGCGGCGGGATGACGGAGGGCGAAGGGATGGGGGTTGGCGACGACGAGGTCGAGGCGGTGGGGCTCGCGGGAGCGGACGGCGTGGGGGACGCGGATGGCGTGGGGGAACCCGATGAGCGGGATGTCGACAGCGGGGCGAGAGGCGGGTTGACCGGGGTCGATGGGGTGGCTGCGCCTGGTGCCGGGGCGGGCGAATCGGGCGGTAGGACGGGCTCGGCGGCGGACCATGCGACCGCGACGGGGAAGGGTGGTTTGCGATAGTCCTGGTGGCCGGACGAATACCAGTACGACGCCTGGCCCGGACCGTCGAGGAACGTGACGAGGCTCTGGGGGAAAGACCCCCAGGTGGCGCCGGTCCGCTCCTGGGCGGCGGACCCGGCGGGCGGAACCACGGTGTCACCGAGGTAGCGGGGCGTCGCGGTGAACCCGGCCGCTGCCTCCACGCTGATCGGGCCGAACGTCAAGAGTGTGGCGGGGGTGGTGTCTAGGGCGCGCCACACGCCGGGGTCGTTCCTGTCGGCGCCATACCCGCCCGCCTGGACCGTGAGCGTTGCGCCCGATGGCGTGATCCGGAGTGTCGGATCAGTGGCCCACCAATAGGTCATCCCGCCGTAGAACACCACCGAGAAGGTCCCTTCCCAGGTGACCGTCGCCGTCCCGGATGCCCTGTCCAGCGTGCCGGCCCCGTCCGTCAATCGAAGTAGCGTGCCGGTGCCGGTGCCGCCGCCGCGCACGGGTTCGCCATCTGGGCCGAGGCACCGGTTGGCCCAGGGGACCGGTGCGTAGGTGCCATCCGTCATCGGACGCACCACCTCGACCTGACCGAAGGAGGAGTGGTACAGGTCAGATTCCGCGTCGGTCCACACGTGGGACGACCCGGCGTCGCCCGTGAGGCCCGGCCGCCCCGCCATGAGAAAGTTGCAGCCGCCGAAGTAGGCCGCGCCCGTCGATTCCAGGTTGACGCCCCACGTCAGCACAGCATCCGACAGCGCCATAGCACCCGCCGGCGGGACCGGGGGCTCGGGGACCGTGACGGTGATGGCGATCGATTCATCGTCCGCCGGTGGGTTCGCCGCGGCTATGGGATAGGAGGCGCCCTGCGCCGCCACCATCCCCATCCCCACCAGGGCAATGAGTGTCTGCGTGCGCCTCACGTCCGCTCCTCACCGGTTCGGATGGACGATGCCGGGCCCCGCCCTCCCGGCGGGGTGCCGCCGGCGCCGCGTGGGGCCGTGCGGCGGCGACGCTGGGCTGTGGCTAGGCCGGAGACTATGACGGCGAGTAGCGCCAGCAGCGCGACGCCTACCGCAATCTCCTGAGGAGTCGCGGCGCTGGGGTCGGCAGCGTCGGTCTCGGCGAGCTGGGCCGCCAACGCCTCGGCAGCCTCGACAGTGGCGGGATCTTTGCGGACAGTGATCTCGATGGCCGGCTCCAACCCCGAGGCGGCGCCCGTCAAGCGGAGGACGTGCGTGCCAACACGCAGGTCAGTTGGTAGTTCCAGGATTCCAGCAACCTCGCCGTACTCTCCCACCGGGAGCGGACCCTGGGCGAGAACACCATCGTCGAGAACTACCACCACCTGTTCGCCGGGGTCTAGTCCTTGGGCGGTGAAGCTCATGGCGTGACCGGCCACTGCTGTGGTTGGGTCGATCCCCAGGGTCGCCGGGGCGCGATCCGGCGCGTCGCCGGTGCCCTGTGGCAGAGCCATGAGGTCCGCAGCGCCTAAGGTGGGTTGGCGGGATGCGGCATCCTGAACGCCAGTGGATGGGACGGGCGCCTCGCCCGACGCGCCAGAAGCCGAACCGGTCACCGCGGCGCTGGCCTTGGCCGACGCTCGGGGAGAGGCCTGAGCGGTCGCCCGTCTACCTGTGTTCGCTAGGCCAGTCGGCGTGGATCCAGCGGCCTCGGCTCCGGCCCCGACCGCGCTCCGTGCGGACCCGGACCCAGTGGCAGACCCCGCCGCTGCCTCAGCACCTGACCCACCGCTGGACCCAGCGGTCCCATCGCTGGACGCCGCCGACAGGTCCACAAAGGCGACCGGGGTGAACGTCTCGTTGGACGGGTTGACCACCCCATGGGCGCCGATGGTGATGACGCCGCACTGCACCAGCCGGCAGTCGGTGGTGACCACGGCACCATCGGCGTCAACAGCCTGGAACGTGGGGCCGGGGACCACGAGGGATGTGGACCAGGTTCCGTCCGCGGCGATGAGACCACCGTTGGCCGAACTGGCAGTGTCGGACCCGGGGAAGGACACGAATCTCTCGTAACCCGCGTTCTGCCGGTCCTGAACATCGGGAACGTACCGATAGGAGCGCCCTGTGGTGCCGCCTTGGCTGGGTTTCCATGCGCCTCCCGCCGGGTCGTTCACCCATCCGAACAGCACATACACTCCGCCGAAGCCGCCGGGAATCGATTGGAACCCTGACCCCGTGAGCGTCAGGGTGGTCGAGTGGGCCACATCCGCCCGCGCCGTCCCATCCGGTCCGACGACGGCGACACCAGCCGCGGCCCACGCAGGTGCGACCGGCTCGCCCGGCACCACCACCCCCACGACGGCGATGCCGGCGACCAGGCCGAATACCGCAGCGACCGCAGCCAGCCGCACGGCGCGTGGAACAGCTCGGGTCATGATGCCCGCCTCCCCGCGGTCTCGGCGGACACCCGACCCACGGCGGCGAAAGCCGCCTGTTCACGGTCCGGTCCTGCTGTCCCGGCCCCATCCCGTCTTCCACTCCCAACCCCGTCCAGCCCTCCGGCCCCGGCCCCATCCGGTCCGTCCGGCACTTCCGCCCCGCGGAGCCCCGCGGAAGGCGGCGCCGCTGCGGCGACCACGGTCACCCCGAGCCCACCGACCGCTGGCGGTGGAGCCACGGTGCGGTCGGGGAGCACCAGGAGGGCTGCGGTGCGAGGGTGAGACAGCACCTCGATCCGGTGCCGATAGACCCTGCTGAGGAGATCGCCGGTGAGCACCTCGGCCGGTGGTCCAACCCGCGCGAGACGGCCGGAGTCCATGACCGCCACGCGGTCGGCATAAGCGGCGGCCGCCGTGAGGTCATGCAGCACCACGCCGACGGCGGCTCCGGCCGCCGCGAGCGCCTTGACCTGGGACAACACGTGCTCTTGATGGTTGACATCGAGCGCGGCGGTCGGTTCGTCCAGGAGGAAGAGCTGGGGGGTCTGAGCGAACGCACGCGCCATGGCCACGCGCCCCTTTTCTCCCCCCGACAGTGTTGGGTAGCGCCGAGACGCCAGGTGCCGGATGTCGGTGGCAACCATGGCGCGGTCGATCGCCGCGTCATCGTCGGTCTCACCGCTGGTTCCGCGCCACGGTTCGCGGCCCATCCGCACAATCTGCTCCACCCGAAACGCGAACGCGAGCGCCGCATCCTGGAGCACCACGGCGCGCGCTCTGGCCAACTCGGCGAGCGGCACCTGCCGGAGCGGCCGCGCGTCCACCCAGGTGACGTCGCCGGACGTCGGGCGAAGATCCCCAGCGAGCACACCCAGGAGGGTGGACTTCCCTGCGCCGTTCGGTCCCACCAACGCCAGGACCTCCCCGGCGCGCACATCGATGGTGATGCGATCGAGAATCGTCGCCCGATCCACGGTGTAGGTCACGTCACGCACCCCGACGATGACGTCCCCCGCCTGACATGGCCGCTCACCCACGCTGGTGTGTCGGTCGGCCGGCGGTGCGTCCGCGCCGGCACTCGGCATCGGGGAGGCCCCGGCGGGCCCTGCGCGACCAAACCGCTCACCCACGCTGGTGTGCCGGTCGGCCGGCAGTCCGTCCGCGCCGGCACTCGGCATCGGGGAGGGCCCGGCGGGCCCTGCGCGACAGAGCCGCTCGGCCACGTCGGTGCGTCGGCGGGCACCCGGTCCGTCCGCGCCGGCACCGGGCAGGCAGGGGGCGCCGGACACCGCGGCCGTCCCCTCGCCGGCCAGCTGGGCACCCTCGGCGCCGGTCATGCCCACCCCCCGGCGCTGCGGCGTGTGCGGCGCAGGAGCCAGAAGAAGAATGGGCCGCCCACCAGCGCGGTGACCATGCCGATGGGCAGGTCGGCGTAAGGGACGGCGGTGCGTGCGACAAGGTCCGCCGCGAGCATGAGCGCACCGCCGCCAAGGGCAGAGCCCGCGATGAGCACGCGGTGAGATGGGCCGAGGATCATGCGGACCAGGTGTGGGACCACGAGCCCGACAAACGAGATGATCCCGCAGAACGCCACGGCTCCCGCCGCCAGCAGCGCGATGACCACGATCGACACCACCCGCAGACGCTCGACGTTGACGCCCAGATGTCTCGCCGCGCGTTCGCCCAGGCATAACAGGTCCAGCCGGCGGCCCAG
>JAISBQ010000134.1 GCA_031266115.1 Bifidobacteriaceae bacterium | reverse complement strand
ACCTGCGGAGATTCTGTCACGACTACGTGACCGGCGGTCGCGTTTGCGCAGGTCAGAAAGCTCCCTCGCCCGCTGCAGGCCGTCCGGGTCTGCCTGCAAGTCCCCGAGCTCCGGCAGTGACATGGATAGCCCTTTGCCGGGAAGGGCTAACCATCTGACTGCCCAAACTCGCCGCTCTGTTCCCGGAGCGAACCAGATTTGGGTACAACTCCAACGCCCTGACCTGGGCAAAGATGCCTGGCGTCGGCGTGATCAACATGGGAGTTCCACAAGAGGCCCCATGCGTTCGTATCGAGTGGGACCGCTGGTCAGCACCGGTTTTCGGCAGTCACATGGATAGCCCTCTTGCCGAGCAACATCACGCAGGGTGGAGGGGCGTAGGGCGCCTCCCATGTGGTCAGGCGTCTAGCATGGTGAGATTACCACACGGGTATGATGGCTGGTTTGGGCCTCGCTCCGGAGAGTGGTGGGGTGGCTCTGGGGGGGACGGGTGGCGCGCGCGCTGCGCTGGCTAGGGAGATCGGACTGCGGTTGCAAAGGCGCAGGTCGGAGTTGGGGTTCAGTCAGGAGCAGGTTGCTCACATGGCGGGGCTGGCGACCTTCACCTATCAGAAGTTTGAGAAGGGGGAGAGCCGACCGGGCACCCCCATGAACCCGACGCTGTTCACGCTGTACGCGCTCGCCGATGTCCTCAGCGTCGACATCGGCGAACTTGTGGCGCGGGACGGCGTGCGGGGCGAGCGGGGAGGATCCCCTACCCCTTCCATGCGCACGGTCGGCGGGAACCGTCGCAGCGCCATCGGCGGCCCTGCGCTGAAGTCCCGCGATGCACATCCCAAACGGACGCCTTGACCGGGAGGAACCCTCCCGGTCCCGACATGTGCGGAGGCGGCGGGATTTGAACCCGCGAGGGGGTTCAATCCCCCAACCCGCTTAGCAGGCGGGCGCCATAGGCCACTAGGCGACGCCTCCATGCCCCGGCGCACCCAACGACTCGGACCACCGCGATGCCTGGTGATCCGCCATCGGACGCACTGTCCGTTGCGCTACCGCGCTGGCGTGAAGCGTGGACGAGCCTACCCGCTGAGAGGTGCGGACCCCAAACGAAAGGCCCGCCCACGCCAAGCGCCGCTGACCGTTCGCCGAGTTGAGCCTTTGAGTCCTCAAACACCCGGATCCACAGCCCAAGCCCTCGGACTCGCCACTCCCGGGACCCCACAGGTCGCCGAGTTGAACCTTCGGGTCCCCAGATGGCCCGATCCGCAGCTCGAACCCTCAACTCAGCGACATGGGAGCCTTCGGAGACTGCCTCGTTGGGGGCTTGAGTCTCCGGAGAGCCGGACCTGCAGTTCGAACGCTCGGGCTCGGCGCCAATCGCCGCGCACAGGTACCTGGCGCGCTTACCATGGCCACGTCTGACCGACTCGGGCCGAGCCGGCCCCAACCCAGGAGTCCCACCATGCTGCATTCCCTCGACCGCCGACTGCTTCGCGCGGCCCGTGACCAGGCCACGCACCTGACAGGCGACCCGAACCACACGGTAGCGGCAGCCGCTATGGACACGCTGGGTCGAATCCACACCGGGGTCAACGTCCACCACTTCACCGGCGGCCCATGCGCCGAGTTGGTGGCGCTCGGCGTGGCAACCTCGGCCGGCGCAGGTCCCATCGTGAAAATGGTCGCCGTGGGCGCGGACGGATCGGTGATGCCCCCATGCGGCCGCGACCGCCAGGTCCTCATGGACCAACACCCGGACTGCGAGGTGATCGTGCCGACCCCTGACGGCGAGACCGCCATCCCGGTGCGGCGCCTCCTCCCGTTCGCCTACATCCATCCAGACTCCAGCCCGGAGCGGGTGGTCTGGTTCGACGGTCGCTACCACGCAGCCATCGCGGCAGGCCACAAGACCGCCACCACCCGGTTCGACGACCCAATCGCCGTGGGCGCTGCCTGGTTCGTCTTCGAGGACGCCGACACACTGAAACGCCTGCGAGCCGAGATCACTTCACTGGAGCCACGCACCATGGCGACATTGACGGACGATGACGCCCGCCTAGAAGGGTGCGCCGCCGCCAGTGAGCTTCGGGACGGCCTACGTGGGCACTACCCGGACCTGGCCGAGGACTCGCCCTTGACGCTCGTGCGGTTCCGCATCGCCCAGTAACCCTATTCGCCTCACCAGCGATACGCTCAGTCGGTGACGACGGTGACAGGACGTGAATCGCGCGACGCTCGCGGAACCACGCTCGACAGGGTGTCGAGAGACGAATCGCTGACGGTGATGCGTGACGGCAAGCTGGTTGCCGCGCTGACACCGGTGGGACACGCGAGCCCCCCGCCGTCTGTGCTCGTTGCGCGACGACAAGCGCTTCCACGAGTCGATCTGGTCGCCTGGCGCATGGACCTCGACGCAACTGTGGACACGCGCCTCTGAATTCCGACCGATGTCCGCTCGACATCTCTACGGTGCTACCGCGACCTGCCGCTGCCCAAGGGTGATCGGAGCGTGCGCTACAATGTAGCGCATGTGTTCGTATCCCCTGTCGATTCGCTTTGAGACTTCACTCTTAGACCGAGTCCGCCGGTGGGCGGCGACCCATGGGACGACGCCCTCGGGCCTAGTGCAAGACCTCGTCGATGAAGGCCTGCGGATGAGGGAAACCCCTGGGGTCGTGTTCCGGTCAGGTCCAAGCGGTCGCCGAGCAGGCCTTCCGGCTGGTCTCGACGTTTGGGAAGTGGTCGCCGCTGTCAAGGGAACAGGTGGCACACCCGAGGCGAAGGTGGCCGCCACCGCTGAAGAGTTGGGCTTGACCACGGCGGCCGTAGATCTCGCCTTGACGTACTACTCCCGCCATCCTGTGGAGATCGAAAGCGCGATCGCCGAAAACGAGCATGCTGCGGAGGAGGCCTTGGCCGCATGGCAAGCCCGGCAGGCAGTCCTCTCGTGACGGAGCAGTTACTGCTCGACGAACACTATTCTCCTGTCATTGCGAAGACACTACGTGAGCGCGGATTCGACGTGCGGGCAGTCAGCGCCGATGCCGACCTCAGGGGCCAGCCGGACGCCAGGCTGATCGCACTAGCAGCGGCGGACGACCGCCGGATTGTGACGGAAAACGTCAAGGATTTCGTCCCCTTGACCGAAATCGCTCGAGCTGACGGCCAAGGCGCCGCACGGCTTCTACTCGTCAGTCCGCGGCGGTTTCCGCGCGGCAACGAGAGGATCGGCCTCATGATCATCGCCCTGGAGACGTGGCTACTGCATCCCACCGCACCCAGCCGCACCGACCAGGAATGGCTGGCGTAGGCAGCGCCCGACCCGTGCGTCCTACGATGCACACCCGAGGTGCGCGCCTGAAGGGACTCGAACCCCCAACCTTCTGATCCGTAGTCAGATGCTCTATCCATTGAGCTACAGGCGCTAGTGCGGAGCGTGGACGAGCCTACTCGCTGGAAGCCCTCCTACCCAAACGCGCACCGGCCCAGTCCGACCCGGCCGGCGCCTCACCCGGCGGTACCGGCATCCTCGGGGACGCCAGCCTCGGGGACACCAGACTCGGCGGGACCTGCATCGCCGCCATCGGCGGCCTCAGTCTCCCCACTGAAGAGGTCCGCGTGAAGCTCCCGTGCCCGGGTGGTGACGTCCTCGAGGCGGGCGATCTCTGCGGTCCGCGCGTGGGTAGCCAACCTCACAGCACCGACATCCGATCTGTCGAGAATGGCCGACATGAGTTCCTCCGCTCGTGCAACCTCGGCGTTGACGGCGGTGATCGTGGCGTTGAGCTGATCAATCTGTGTCGCCAGAGCCTCGGCTGCCTCGGCTGCCGCCTCGGCCTCAGCCGATTCTTCCTCGTCGAGTTCCTCGCCCGGTGTCGCCGACTCAGTCCCGGTGGACGCAGGCGTGGGCGGCGGAGAGGCCGACGCCACAAGCCCGTCTACCACCTGCTGCAACGCGACCGCCACTGCTCTTGCCTCGCCCACGGCGCGGCTCATCGCGGCATCGACCGTATGGAACTCCTCCAGCGCCTCACCGAGCCGTTTCCCGTCCATCGCTCTCTCCGCCTCAGCGATGGCCTCGGTCAGGTTGGTGCGCACAGGCTCGACCAACGCCAGCTGATCCTGGTACTCGGGCAAAGCAGCAGCGGCAGCGGCGAGAGTGTCGGAGACGCCGCGCGAGCTGAGATCGTCAACCTTGGCCACCATCAGTTCCGCGACTTGCAACGCGTCGGTCAGCGCGGCGACCTCCTCGGCGCCAGCGCCGAGAGTCACCGTCGCCTCATCGCGCACCCGCCGCGCCTGCTCCATGACCGGCTCCAACGCCTTGACAGCCTCACGCAGTTCGGTGCTCCTGCGCCGGGCATCCGCCACGGCGTGGGCAAGCTCCCGATCATGCTCTTGGGTCTGCATGGACGCCTGAAACCACAGCCAGCCCGCCGCCGAGAGAATCACCAACACCACGGCGACACCAACAGCCAACACGCCCCGTCGCGAGATCGGCCACAGCGAGGCGCTCGGCCTCGCCTGCATGGGCGGCTTCATGGGCATCCCTCGGACAGTGCTCGCGATGTGTGGTTCAGCGGAGAGCGTGGGATTCGAACCCACGGATGCGGGCATCCCGCATCAACGGTTTTCAAGACCGTCCCGATCGGCCACTCCGGCAGCTCTCCTTGCGCTCACGCGCTACGCCATTGTCCCCTACGCACCTGCCGTTCGACGCCATCGTCCGCGTCAGGCGACATACCAATCCGGATCCCAGCCAGGGGACACGACCTCGAGACCGTACAGGCGCGAGGCGGTGGCCACGTCGTGGTCGTAGGTGACGACCGCGGTGATCTCCTCATGAGCAGCGGCGATACCCACATGCAACGCCGCATACGGCCTCACCGCCGCCACCGCGTACGATCCCACCTCGACAGCCTTGCCCGACACCGGCACTTGTGGCAGCCCCGCCACGAACTCGCGGATCTGTGAGCGGCGGCCCTGCGTGGGACCGGACATCTCTTCCGTCGCCTCCCACCGGGCCACCACGGATGTCACCGCCTCACGCTCGTGAGCTACCATCCAGTCGCGCAACGCGCCAAAGTCCTGGCCATCGGACAGGAGATGGGCGATGACGGTGCCATCGAGGTAATACCGCACGGCCCGATGCTAGCGCCGCCACCGAGCGCCAGACACGCCCTCCCGCCGCATGTCGCACCTGTGCAGGTGCACGGCGGGATTTCTCCTCACACCACCACTGCGGCTCGGGGGCGGGAGAAGCGGGTGACCACGCGAACCACCGCCTTGTAGAGGTAGGCCTGACCGAGGCAGCCGAGGACAGCAACGGGGATCAAAGGAATCCAATACAGGACAGGGATGGGGATCGCCGCATGGGCTATCTCCAGGATGTCCGCGTTCTCCGGGTTGAACAGGTAGAAGTAGTTGACGTTCGGATCGACGGTCACCCGCATGAGCAGGTCAAGCGGGAAGATCACCGCCACCATCAGCACAAACACGTAGCCGACGGACTTGATCGCGCCCAAGACAGTGGGCTTGAAGAACCCGAGACTGCCCAACAGGGTGCCCAGGATCACGTTCATCGAGTGCACACCATAGAAGCCGATGGACTCCACGGAACACAGCGGATGGCCGATGTACACGATCACCGGGGAAGTCAACGTCAACAGTCCCGCCAACGCGCCGAGGAAGTAGCACACCGTGCGCAGGGCGGCCACAGCCCGCACCATGAGCGCGGAACGCGGCGGATGCAGGCCGAACCAGTAGGCCGGGAGCAGCCCCCACGCCACGATGTTGCAGAAGTGGAACGGCAGGTTCTGCCAGAACACCACCTCGGGCATCCCGGGGTTGCCGATGGACTTGAACGTGAAGAACGTGTACAGCGCCACCGAGGCGCCGCCAAGCGCCATGCACACCCGCACCTGGACGACGCGAGGACGATGGCGCAATACCAGATGGAGTGCCACGCCGGCGAGCGCCATCACGCCCAGAAAACCAAACCAGACGGCGTTGAACGGTTCCACGACCATGTGCGGTGCTCCTCGGCAGCGGGGATGAGGGGATGAGGACCGAGGCCCGCCTCCCCGCGAGCCCCGAGAGCACCCTAGCGGCGGGTGCCGCCTCCAGCCAGCGGGCTCCGCGGCTTCGACGATCGATGTGACGGCACCAGGAACGCTGGTCGCGGACAAGGTGCCGCGCGTGAACGTGGCGAACGGCGACGTGCCACAGGGAATGGTGAGCGTGACGTGGGGCCCGAAGAAGGCGGACTCGGTGTCGGCCGCGCTCAAGGTCTCGCAGAGCGGCAAGGTGCTCGTCACGCTTCCGAGGTTCAAGGCTGGCACCTACAAGATCCGCGCCCGGTTCACGGACACCACGGGTGCTGCGCATGACGCCATATCGAAGGCAGTCAGGATCAAGGTCGCCAAGAAGCAGCCTGCGTGACGTCAGGTGGCGTGGGACCGTCGGAAACGTACAGAAGCTTGTCTCAATGAAACTTCTGTACGTTTCCGACATGCGGACCGTGGCTCGTGATCCGGTGGCAACCGTGTGACCTGGGTGAACACTCGACCGGGTTGTGCGGGCCGGCAGTACGGACGGTCGGTAACGTAAACAAGATTGTCTTGATGAAAAATCTGTACGTTTCCGACCCAGAGCTGGACCAGGCGCGCCCC
>JAISBQ010000393.1 GCA_031266115.1 Bifidobacteriaceae bacterium | reverse complement strand
GGTAGTTGTAGATCAAGGGAACCTGGAAGTTGGGCTCGTTGTCGAGGTTCATGCCGGTGGCGCCGAAGCTGGCGCCACCCCGGAAGTTGTTGCCCATGAAGGCATCGAGGCGGGCCTCGGCCCTCTCCTTGCCGCCCAGGGCGTCGAACAGGCCGGCCAAGTTCTGCGGGACCAACCACAGGTACTGCTCAGCACTGCCCTCTTCGAATCCCTGCTGGCCAACGTTCTGCTCCCAGACGTTGCCGCGATAGCCGAAAGTCTGGGCGATCAGCGCGTTCGGGTTGCCTTCGGGGAACATGCCGTTGATGTCGCGGGGCGAGATCGAGCCGGTGGTCGGGTTAAACAGGTTTTGCCAGTAGTGGGAGCGCTCAAGGAACTGGGCGGCAGTCTGGTTCTGACCCAGGGCCTTGGCGAACTCGGACACCGACAGGTCATCCAGCGCGTATTCCAAGGTATAGGACCCACCGGTGACCATGTGGTCCGCCTGGAACGCCCTGATCTGCGGGGCGTACTTGTACTGGTTGTAGACCTGGGCACCCGGGCGCTGAATCATCGGATAGTTGACGTTGCCAAGGGTCCGATTGGTTCCGCCGGTGAACGTGTCGGCGGTCTCGCCGACAGCGCCTTCCACGAGATAGTGCAGTGCTTGGAGTTGATCGAAATCGCGCGCACCGAACGCGTAGGCGAAGGCGATCAAGGGTGCCACGTTGTCGCCGTTCATCTGGTTGGTGGAACCGTTGGCGACGGTCCATTGAGGATAGGAGC
This sequence comes from Bifidobacteriaceae bacterium, assembly GCA_031266115.1. Classification (GTDB taxonomy): domain Bacteria; phylum Actinomycetota; class Actinomycetes; order Actinomycetales; family WQXJ01; genus JAIRRT01. Next base: position 2,372 of record JAISBQ010000393.1, on the reverse strand, counting down.
CCATCTGCTCGGCCGCGTTGACCAGGGACTGGACTTGGTCGGCCGTCTGCTCAGGCCACAGCGCGGCCTGGAAGGGCACAAGGCAACGATAGGTGTCCCAGTCGGAGATCATCGTGTACTGGACGCGGGTGCGGCCCCCCGCTCCTGGGTGAGCGGAAACGTTGTGAATCTGGGGTGTGGTCTCGAAGCCGATATATGTGCCATCGACGTCCGACATCGTCGCCGGATGGGTGATGGAGTGATACAGGGCGGTGTAGAAGGTCCGAAGGTCTCGATCGGATTGACCGGCCACGGGGGCGGAAACCTTGACCTTGGACAGCTCGGCGTTCCACCGGTCCCACGCTGCCTGCTTCACCGTGTCGAAGGTGGTCGCGTTGAGGGTGGGGATTTCCGTTTGAAGGTTAAGGACGGCTTTCTCGGCTGAGGTGTAGGAGATGGCGACGCGCGCCTGGATAGTTTCGGCGCCATCGGGGAAGACGAAGTAGGCGCCGGTCTCACGGTAGGACGTGCCGGCATAGGCCGCATCGGTGCGACCCTCGACCGCCTGACCGGAATCGGCCCACGTGCCGAATGTGGTCCAGGGCTGATCGAACGCGAGTGCATAGTAGAGGTTGTGGGTCTCGCCCTTGCGGCAGAAGTTGCCGGCGAGGGCGCGCGCGGTGACGATCCCGGTGTCGGGGTCAACGTGAACCTCGGAATTGACGGACGGGTTGGACCACGACGACTGGTTGGCCTTGAGGAACACCTTCGGCCGGACGGTATCGGCGGGGAACGTGAAACGGCCGATGCCGCCGCGAGCGGTGGCGGTCAACTCGGCGATGATGTTGATGCCCGCGCTGGCGCTGATGGAGGTGTCCCGCAACGGTACGCGGTAGTACCCGGGGATGGTGGTCTCGGTGGTGGCTCGCTCACCGGTGATGACATCGCGTTGGGCGTAGGGGTGGTTGGTGTTCCCCGTCCCGTCCAGGCGGTCATAGGCGGTGGGCAGAATGGGGAAGTCGCCGCCCATGCCGCAGCCCTGCGAGGCGTGGGTCATGCCGAAGCCGCGGATGACGGTGTCCCCGTACTGGTACCCCTTCTGGCGGTAGCCGTTGTTCCCCGCGCCTTGGGTGGTGTTGCCCGAGTGGGAATCGGGCGAAAACTGGACCATCCCGAATGGCAATGCTGGTCCGGGGAAGTTGTTGGTCGAGCCGGCGGTACCCGCCAGGGTGTTGACGTACTGGGCCGGGTTGGTGACCAGCGGTTCGGCGGCGGATGCCGGTCCGAGCGGCGCCAGTCCGGTCAGGCACAGGCCCACGCCGGCGACGATGCCCACGGCGACCTTGCCACGGTGCCCCACGGTGGCCCTTGAGAAGCCTAACGACATTGGTGTTCTCTCCTTTGGATGTGGTGGTATCGCTCACGGGGCGCAGAACCCAGCACAGGGCGCTCCGACAGCGGTGTTATTCGATGGACGAACGACGCATGCAGCAGGCGAGATCAGGGTGTGACGACGTTGTCCGATGACTCAACATACCCCTCCCGGCTACCGACCGCACCCACCGGTAGCGACCGAGGGTCCACCCCCAGCCGGGTTCTCTACAGCCGGTTCGTCCAACTGGACTCCTGCGACTCCTCTTCGAGGTCGAGTTCGCGCAGCATACGACGCATAACCGTCTCGTTGAGGCGCCCGGCGTTGCGTTCGGACACGATCACACCGCGCTGGGCACGAATCATCTTGGTGCGCAGTTCGGCGGCACGCACCGACAGTGTCGCGCCGCGGGCTCGCAACTCCTCGTGGGTAGGTTTGCGCCTGGCGGGTTCGGGCGCACCATCGCCCTCATCGCCGCCCTCGTGGGGCGGTTCGACGATCCTGCGGCCCACTCGGGCCAACGCCGCGCCGAGTTCGGCGAAGTCGGGATAGTCCTCATCCTCATCCCCTACCCCCGAATCCGGGCGCAACAACGTCGCGGCGGCCGCCTCGCGTGCGAGCACGGCCTCGGTCGCAAACCGGGCCACCCGCTCGGCCTCGGCCTTGCCCATCTTCGCAGACCATGTGGCGACCTGGTCCTGGATGACTTCCGAAGCTCTGCGCGCGGCGAGCAGCCGCACCCGCGCCTCCTCCGCATCGTCTTCGGCCGCCTCGTCCACATTCGTCACCCCCAGCCGGCGGATCAAGCCCGGCAACGTCAACCCTTGGAGCAACAGGGTCCCGATCGCCACCATGTACGCCGCAAACTGGATGGTCGCCCGCCCGGGGATGAGAGCGCCATCGTCCGCCCGAACCGGAATGGCGTTGGCCGCCGCCAGGGTGACCACCCCTCTCATGCCCGCCCACGAGGCGATCAGCAGATCGCGCCACGACAGGGCTGGCGGCGTGGGCCCGCGGCGGG
>JAISBQ010000381.1 GCA_031266115.1 Bifidobacteriaceae bacterium | reverse complement strand
CGCGACGAGGACCCGGTCAGAGTGACCCGTCGCGGCGACGAAGCAGGAGGGTTCGGCGCAGACGCACGGCCCAGGACTCTACCAGGTGCCGCGGCCCCACCCCACCGCCGAGTTTCAGGTTTGGGGGCCGATACTGACCATGTCGGCCCCCAAACCTGAAACTCGGCGTCGGCGTCATGTCCGACGTCATGCGTCGCGGTCGCGCGGCTCGAACGGGAATAGGCCCCAATAGCTGCCGAAGGCGAGCAACCCCAGCGCGCCGGCCGAACCCATGACCAACCGCCACCATTGGCCGCGCGAAGAGGTCAACGGCTGCCCCGCAGCCGCCAAGTCCCATGTGCGCAGGGCGAGCAGAGCGCCCCCGGCCACGCTTCCTGCCGCGGCGGCCTGGACACCCCGGTAGCCCCACACCACGCTCAACGGCTCATGGCGATAGTTGACAGCCAGGTGGATCACTCGTGCGAGGTATGCCGCGAAGGACGCCACCGTCACCACGCTCCCGCTGGTGAACACCGCGAAAGGCCACCGCAGCTCCGGCCTCAGCGGCCGGCGCGGCCGCCCGACCGCCCGCCGCGCCGCCCATATCACCGGCCCCATCCCGACGGCGGCCACCGAGGCCGCCCCCATCCACCCTTGCGTCGAAATCCGTCCGAACCAGTTGACCGGCGGCGCGGCCGTGACCCAAAACGGTTGATGGGGTATCTCGCCGGCCACGGTGGTTCCCGGTGCTGGATTCGCGGTGCGCGGCAAACCGCCCACCCACGCGCCGACATCGTCCAGGAAAGTCGCGTTGACGCGCTGATCCTCACCGGCGCGCAAACCGTGGTTCGCGGGGTAGTACCGCACGGTCACCTGGCGGTTCCCTGCCGCCGTCAACTGCTCCATCACCGTCAGCGGCCCTTGGATGGTGGGCACCGAATGATCCTGGGTGCCATAGACCATCAGCACCGGACAGGTCACCTGGCGCAGATACGGTTCGACGGCGAAGTCCGCATAGTCGACCCGCCCGCCAGGCATCGGCGAGCCGGTGAACCGCGGGACCGCGTGCAGCACTCCGGGCGGGGCTCCGGTGTCCCGCAGGTACACACACGCCGAGAACAGCCCGTGCTGACGCGGCGTCACCACGGGCGCCGAGACAAGCACGAGGAAGCTCCCAGCGGCGTCCATCGCCACGCTCATCGGGACTATCCATGCTCCCTCGGACTCACCCCAGTACCCCACCCGTGCCGGGTCCGCCCACTCGCGTCCCCGCGCCCACCGGGCCAGGTCCAGGTACTGCTGGGCCATCGCCTCGTAGTTGCGATGCAGCGCCGTGTACTGCGCGAGATGCTTGTCTGGCACGAGGCAGACGATGCCGGCCCTCGCCAATACCTCCGAATGTTCGGTGAAAGCCGTGTGGTTGCCCGTTCCGGCGCCGTGCGCGAACACGATCGCCGGGAACTGACCCGGTGCGTCCGGTCTGGCGACCTCGACCACGGTGTCGTTGCCCCCCAGGGTCAGGCGCACCAGGTGCCGCGTCACCTCATGCGGCCCGCGAGAACCGGACGCCGAGGGGTCGGACGCCGGGGAACCAGACGCCGCCGCATCGCTTGCCGAGATACCGCGTGCCGAGGTATCGGGGCCCCCGGCGCCAGGCGATGCCCCAACCGGCACGATCGCCGTGTCCGGGGTCTCGGGGGTGAGGGTGCGTTTGAGGGCCACGGGGCGCCATCGTGGGCCGGCCATAGCGCCGAGGACACCCAGGCCGATGGCGCTGGCACCGAAGGCCGCGGCCGCCCGCCACCACCCATGGCGTCCCACGGACCGCGGCGGACTAAAACCCGAGGCGGGCAAGGTGCTTCGGGTCCGACTGCCAGTCCCTGGCGACTTTGACATGCAGGTCAAGGTACACGCGTTCACCCAGGAGGGCCTCAATCTCGCGACGGGCCACCGTGCCGACCTCCTTCAACCGGGACCCGCCGTGGCCGATCACGATCCCCTTTTGAGAGTCCCGTTCGACATAGACGGTGACCCTCACGGCCACGCCCTGATGTGGCTCCTCGCGGGGCACGATCTCGTCCACCATCACTGCCAGCGAATGCGGCAGCTCGTCGCGCAGGTCCTCCAATGCCGCCTCGCGAACCAGTTCGGCAACCATCAGGTCCACGGGTTGGTCTGAGACCTCACCATCGGGGTACAGATCCGGGCCGAGCGGCATTCGCGCACCGAGCAGCCCCACCAGGTCCTCAACCTGGTATCCGTTCACGGCGCTGACGGGGACGATGTCGACGAACCTGTCCATCTCGGCAACCGCCGCCAGTGCCTGGACCATCGCACCCCGGCCCACCAGGTCGGCCTTCGTCACGGCGGCGATCAGGGGAATGCGAGACGGCAGATGGTCGGCGATGAACCGATCGCCCGTCCCGATCTGCTGGTCTGCGGGCAGGCACATGACGATGGCGTCCACCTCGTCCAACTCTTGGCGCACCATGGTGCCTAGCCGCTCTCCAAGGAGGGTCCGCGGCTTGTGCAGGCCGGGGGTGTCGACCAGGACAAGTTGGAACTCGCGCCGCCGCACGATCCCCCGGATGGTGCGCCGCGTGGTCTGCGGGCGCGAGGACGTGATGGCCACCTTGGTGCCCACCATCGCGTTGGTCAACGTCGACTTGCCCGAGTTCGGCCGTCCCACCAGGGCAACGAACCCCGATCTGTGGTCCTTGGCGATAGTGGTCATCGTTCCTCCTTGGTGGCATCCCTCACGAGGATCGTCGAAATCTGCTTGCGGCGTCCCTCGGCTCGTTCCGCGGTCATCTCCACCCCTTGGGCGGTGCCCTGGGCTCCGACGATAGGCACCCGGCCGAGCGCGGTGGCGAGCAGCCCCCCTACCGTGTCTACGGCATCGTCGGAGATGTCGCGGCCGAACGCCTCGCTCAGTTCATCCAGCGAAACCGTGGCCGGCACCCGGTACACTCCACCGCCCAGGTCCTCCATGGTGGGCGACGCCGGATCGTGTTCGTCGACCAGCTCGCCGACGATCTCCTCAAGGATGTCCTCGACAGTCACCAGCCCGGCGACACCGCCGTATTCGTCGACGACGATCGCGATATGTGTGCCCAGGCGCTGCAGCTCGCGCAACAGGTTGTCCACGGGTTTGGACTCCGGGACAAACACCGGGTTGCGCATGAATCCCGCGACCTCGGACTCTCGTGCGCCCGGATCGCGTTGGAGGGCCAGCGCCACGTCCTTGAGGTACGCCACTCCTCGAACGTCATCGGCGGATGTGCCGATCACAGGGACCCGCGAATGGCCGGACCGCAGGAACAGGCTCATGGTCTTGCGTAGCGGGGTGGGCGCCGCGATGGTCACCATGGCGGTTCGCGGCACCATCACCTCGCGCGTCATTGTGTCGCCCAACTCGATGACCGAGTGGATCATGTCCCGGTCAGTTTGGTCGATCCCGTCGGCTTCGGCGACATCGTCGACGATGTCGAGCAGCACCTCACGCGCATGGGCCGCCCCTGCGGCATCGCCGGCCGGCGGATCGTCCGCAAGCCCCGCCAGCGCCGCCCGGCGCTCCACAGCATCCAGGGCCCTCGCCAGCGGCCGGATCACCGTGGCGAGTCCTCGCATCACACTCATGCGGAGCGTGTGGCGAGGAAGGTCAACAGCAGCTCGCGCTGCAGTCCGAACATCAGTTCTTCTTCCTCCTTGACCACGTGGTCGAAACCCAGGAGGTGGAGGATCCCGTGGACGGTGAGCAGCAGCATCTCTTCGATGGCGCTGTGGCCTGCCGCTCGCGCCTGAGTGGCGGCGACCTGCGGACAGACGATCACATCCCCCAGCACTCCCTCCGATTCCTCGCCGGTCATGCCGGGGCGGACCTCGTCCATCGGGAACGACAGGACATCCGTGGGGCCACGCTCGCCCATCCACCGTTCGTGGAGTTGGGACATGGTGGCCGAGTCCACGAGTGTGATGCATAGGTCGGCGGAGGGATGGACGTTCATGCGGTCCAGGACAAACCGGGCCAGGGCGCTGAATTCCGATTCTTCGACCTCGGCATCGGTCTCGTTGAGAATGTCGATGCTCATTCGCGCTCCTCGCTGGGGCCAAGACGGTCTTCGGCGTCGCGGCCGGTGAGCGTGGGGGTGTCAGTAGCGGCTTCAGTGGTGCGACGGGCGGTGGTGGAGCGGGAGGTCCAGGCCGATCGGTGGGGCGAGGTGGGGCGGTAGGTCGAGGCGGCTGTGGCGGCGGCCCGCGCTTCCTCATCGCGGGCGTAGGCGTCGATGATTTGGGACACCAGCCGATGACGAATCACATCTTTGCTGGTCAACTCGCAAAAGGCGAGGTCCTCCATGCCGGTGAGGATGTCGCGCACCTGGCGCAATCCCGACGCCGTGCCGCCGGGTAGGTCGGTCTGGGTGATGTCGCCGGTGACCACCATCGTCGCGCCGAACCCCAGACGGGTGAGGAACATCTTCATCTGCTCCGATGAGGTGTTCTGGGCTTCGTCGAGAATGATGAAGGCGTCGTTGAGGGTCCGTCCGCGCATGTACGCGAGGGGGGCGACCTCGATGGTGCCGGCATCCATCAGGCGCGGGATGGTCTCGGGATCGAGCATGTCCTGCAGGGCGTCATACAGGGGGCGCAGGTAAGGATCGATCTTCTCGTTGAGGGTGCCGGGCAGGAAGCCGAGCCGCTCCCCCGCCTCGACGGCCGGGCGTGTCAGGACTATCCGAGACACCCGCTTGGCCTGCAGTGCCTGCACGGCTTTCGCCATCGCCAGGTAGGTCTTGCCGGTGCCTGCGGGACCGATCCCGAACGTGATGGTGTGCGTCTCCATCGCGTCCACGTAGCGCTTTTGGCCCAGGGTCTTGGGCCGCACGGTCCGCCCACGGGAGGACAGGATCGATTGGGTGAGGATCTCGGATGGGCGAGGTACGGCATCGTCCGTGGGACGGGAGGCGGGGGTCGCCCGGCGGTCTGTCAGCATGCCGAAAACCCTGCGGACATCATCCGGACCCACGGTCCCGCCGCGCCCGATCACGGTCAGCAGCTCCTCAATCAGTTCCACGGCCAGCCCGGCCGCCGCCGGCGCTCCCCGAACGGCGATCCGGTCGCCGCGGACGTGAATATCCGCCGCGGGGATCAGCGCTTCGATGCACCGCAACGTGCCGTCCTCGCGCCCAAGCAGGCCGAGCATCTGGGATTGGGACGGGACAACCACGAGACGTTGGCCCCGATCGGAGGCGGCCGAATGGGTCACGCGGGCGTCCACCCCAAACGGGCACCGCCCAGGACGTGACCGTGGACGTGGTAGACGCTCTGGCCCGCGGCCGGACCCGAGTTGAAGATCAGGCGGTAGTCCCCATCGCCCTCGTCGAGCGCCACCTCTTGGGCAAGCGTCACCAGGTCAGCCAAGACCTGAGGCTCGGCGCCGGCCAATGCGGCCACGTCCGCATAATGCTCGCGCGGGATCACCAACACGTGCAGCGGCGCCTGAGGGTTGATGTCGCGGAAGGCGACGGCGCTTTCGTTTTGCCCCACGAGGTCCACGGCCTTCTCACCGCTGGCGAACGAACAGAAGAGGCAATCCAGTGGGAAGCTCATGCGCTCAAGCCTAGCCGCCGGACCTACCGCCAGCCCGGTACGACCCGAGACACCCTCAATGACGAGGCCGGATGGGGTCGTGGGCGCCGGGAGTCGTGGGCGCCTGACGTCCTGCACCCGCTTGTCGGGTGAGCTCACCAGGTGCCGCGCAGGGCCGCCAGCGCCGCCAGCGCGGCCGGCGCCGCCGCGCTGGTGCGCAGAACGGCACGGCCGAGTACCACCGGCATCGCGCCCACCTCCACCAGCGAGTCGATCTCCTGCGGCGCGATCCCTCCCTCGGGCCCCACCATGAGGACCAGCGGACAATCGGGGAGCTCCGCGCACGCCGCGCCGACCGCGCCAACGTAGGAGGCAGTCGCACCTTCGTGAAGCACGAGGACCACCGCACGCGCCGCGCCATCCGCACCACCTGGGCCTGTCAGGGTGCCGTGCCGGATCGCGGCAACGATATCGGGCGTGGTCATCAGGGCGGTCACAGCCGGCAGCCATGAGCGGCGCGCTACCTTGGTCTCCGCCCTCACGATCGCCTCCCAGCGCTCCCGCCCACGGTGTGCCTTGGCGCCAGGCCACCGAGCCACCGACCTGGCTGCCGCCCATGGCACGATCCTCGCCACACCCAGAGCGGTCGCCGCCTCGACCGCCATCTCATCGCGTCCACCCTTCGCGAGCGCCTGGACGAGGACGATGCCGGCCGCATCGTTCACTTCCCGGATCACCTCGCAAACCCGGAACCTCACCGTCGGCTCGCTGCCCTTAGCGCCGAGTCCCGAGACCGCTTCGGCCACACCCCGGATGCGGACACCCGCCCCGTCCACGAGGTCGG
>JAISBQ010000275.1 GCA_031266115.1 Bifidobacteriaceae bacterium | reverse complement strand
GGACATCGACCTGCACCCTGTAGTCGCTGACAGAGATAGCGGGCGGGCATTCGCTCAGGAGGGTCGCGAACGCCTCGGGCTCGGTGGTCAACGGAATGACCACCTCCACCGAGCTCTTTCCATCGACCACCTGGTCCGCAGGATCCGCCACGTCAGGGAACCCGTTGGCTCGCGCGCACGTCGCCCACGTGCTGGCCGCCGCCACTCGCTCTGCTTCCTGCACGTATTCCGCGATGGGGTCCCAGTTGTTCTCATGGTCCGGGTGAACGTAGGGATACTGGCCGTGGCAGGTCTCGAATGGACCGCTCATGTCAGCTCCGTTGACCTGCAAGACATAGCCCCCGCCGCGTTCCGCGACGGTCTTCGCCAACACCTGACGTGGATCACGGTTCTCGGACAGAACCGCCCAACTCACCCTCCCTGCGGGATCCCGCCCCAGGGCCGATTCGACATCCTGCCAGAAGAACCCCACATACAGCCCGCCGTCCGGCATCGCCACCGCCGATATCGGTACACCGGCCCCTACCATGCAGGCACGAAAACCCTCAGCCATCTGACCCTCGGGTGACAAGGACTCAAACACGGTCGGTAACGGCGAGGGCCCGAAGGTCGCTGCGGAATCGGTCGGCGGGGCGTCCGTTGACCGGCCTTCCTCGGCCGGACCATCCGTCGCGGCACGGTGCACCGCAGAACCCTGCGTCGCGAGGCTTTCCGCCGCCGGGTCTCCCCCAGCCGCGCCGTCTACCTCCGGACCATCCGCCGCGAGGCCGTCCGTAGCGGAATTCTCCGTGGGCCCATCCGCCGCCAACTCCTCCTGCCACGCACCGCCTCCCGCGATGCCGCTCGGCACCGGCGCGCCATCTGGCCCACCACACCGCTCACCGTCGACATAGACGGCCACCACGGCCCCTGCCAGCAGCGCGGCACCGGCCAGTCCCGCCACCTCGCGCCACCGCCGCCGAATGAACGATCGCCGCCTGGAGAACACCGCCGCGCGCCTCCTCATCATCGGGTCGCCGAGTCATCGGGTCATCGGGAACTCAGGTCAGCATAATCGGTGGCGGGCTTGGCGCCGGGGCCGGTAGCGGGCGCCGAGCAGCACAAGCATCGCGCCGAGTACCACGAGGCTGAGCGCGCTCAGGGACATGTCGAGGGTCCCCGGCCGAGCCCCGGTGTCGGAGGGCTCTGCCTCAGTCTCGTCCTCTGGTGGCTCCGACGGCGTCACAGAGCCATCGCCGCCGGCAAGGAGCACGCAGTTGTTGGGGTACCTGGTGCCGCGAATGCACTCGCCTTCGCTCGGGGCTACCGGGACGGTGCCGTCCGCGCCGCGATCGACCAGATAGTTCAGCAGAAGGCCGTCCCCGCCACTGCGCATCCGCACGGTGTACCAGATGTCCACAGCCGTCGCCGGTGCGAGCGTCCCCTGGATCGCCAGGGTGGACTCGGTCAGCGTCGCGGCGATGCTTGACGCCACCACGGCCTCTGCTGCCCCCTCAATCGGCCGCACTGTCGGGCCGTCCACCCACACGGCGTCGTCGAATACCTCATCAAGCGGATCGATCGAGTCCACCCTTCCTGCCGCGTGGCCCGTATTGACAAAGTGCAGCGTGTAGGTGACCAGGGTTCCCGTCCTCAGCGTTGGCGTGGACAGCGTCGCCGTCTTGGTGTGGCTGAGATTCGGCCCGAGCGCTGTGGCATCCGCGCACGGCTCCCCCACCGCCATGAGCGCCGGCGCACACGCCACGTTGAGCAGTGACCGGTTTCCCTCACCGGTGTAAGTGACCGTGTAGGTGAGCACCACAGCCTGGCCCACACCCAGCGGACCGGTCCACCGCAGCGTGCTGCCGTCCACCGGCGCCACGGTGCCCGCCGCGGTCCCTCCGACGATGGCGCTCACAGACCCCACATTGAGGGTGCCGTCATCAAGGACATCGGTCAGATTGTCACTCACCTGGGCGGGGTACTCCCCGGTGAACGGGGCGGTGCCGGTGTTGACGGCCGTGACCTCGAAGGCCACCGTCTCGCCTCGGACACTCGGTGCGGCACCGAGCATCCGCTTGGAGACCGCCAGCGTGGGAATGCCGACACTCGCCGCGGAACAGTCCGCGCCCGCCGATACAGCTCCGCACGCGGTGTTGGCCAAGGCTTCCCTAGCGCCAGTCTTCACGGTAGTGGAGTACGTGATAGTCGCGGTCTGGCCCACACCGAGTGCTCCGCGCCAGATCACCACGCGGTCCCCGTCACCCAATCTCGCCCGGCCCCTGGTCGCGACGAGGTCATCGTTCCAGGAGGCGGACCCGAGGACTCGCTCCAGCGAATCGGCGACCTCGGCGGGAGCATCGGCCGTGAACGGCGCGGTGCCCACGTTGGCCACGTCGATCACCCATCGCACCACCCCGCCGGGTGCCACACCGGGGTCGCGGGTGATTGCCCTCTTGGTGACACTCAATCGCGGTAGGCCCTGGTCCACGTGATTGCACGGCTCGCCGGTTTCCGCGAGCAGGTCGTTCGGGTCTGCCTGGCCCTCCATGGGTCCAGCGGGGCAGCCAGGGGGCTCCTCGTCGCCAGCTGTCCCGCCGTCATCGTCGGTGCGAATCCAGGCTGAGTTGCGCAGCTGCAGGTCACCGTTCCCGGTGACCCGCACCGAATAGGTCAGCTGGACGGAGTCCCCGACCGCGAGCGGTCCCTCCCACCGCAGCGTGGTGCCATCTTGAGTAAACGTGCCGCCGGCCCCATCATCGGACGCGTCACCTAAGTAGGTGGCGTCGTCGAGCACGTCGCCCATCTCGTCCAGCACCGTGACGGGCGAGTCGGCGGTATAGGCCAAGCCGCTGGCGTTGTGAACGTCCACGGTGAACGTGACGGTATCCCCGATCCGGGTTTCACCCGACATCGTGGACGTCTTGACCAACTCAAGGTCGCCGCGACGCGTGAAGGATGCCGTGGCGCAGAACTCACCCGTGGCCGCGTCGACCCCACCGGGAGCGAGGTCGCACGAGGGAGCCACCGGATGGTCGGGATCCTCCGGCACCCACACCAGGTTGCGTGCCTCGGGCGACACGGGTGTGGTGAGGACCACAGCAAGTGTCACCGTGACGGTGCCGCCCACGGGGATGGGCCCGTTCCAGGTGAGGGTGGCCGGATCGGGGCGGGCGAACGTTCCTCCCGCACCGCCATCGGACAGCGAGGATTCCACCAGGCGCGCGCCACCGATCACCCCGGACAGATCGTCGATCATCCAGGCTGGGTTGGTCACCGTGAACGGTTCGCTCCCCGTGTTGGTCAGGTCCACCCAGTACGTCACCGTATCTCCAGGCAGCGAATCCGCCGTGCCGTCGGTCCGTTTGGCGAGCCGGAGCATCGGCAGCCCGAACTCCACCCGGTCGCACCATTCGCCCGTGATCGGGTCGCGCTGCGAACCTGCCGCCGTATCGCACGATGGCGGAATCGTCACCATCGGGTCCAACGGCACCCATGCCATGTTCCCCACGATGCCATCGCCCTCAGAGCCCAGGAGCACCTGATAGGTCACCGTGACGGTGCCACGGGCAGCGATCGGCCCACGCCACGTGAGGACGCCGTCGGCAAAGTCTGCCGCCCCCCTGCTGGATGTCACATGGTCGAGCCACTCGGCGTCATCGAGGACGTCGCTGAGATCGTCGACCACCACGGCCGGGTGTTCGGCGGTGAAGGCGCCGTCGCCGTTGTTCTCCACCCTCAACGTGTAGGTGATGACATCGCCCGGCCGCGAATCCGCCGAACCATCGGATGTCTTGACAACATGAACCACCGGGTTATCGACGATGGCGGTGGCGCAGGCCTCGGCCGTCGCGGCGTCGGCTCCATGAGCCAGGGGACTGCCGTCCGCACCGAGGCATTCCGGCGGATCGAGGGCCGAGGGATCGTTCGGGGCCCAGGCCACGTTACGGACGGATGCGGCATCGTGGGCGAGCTCGACCTCGTACGTGATGGTCACCGATTCGCCCGCCGCGAGGGGACCGGTCCATGTGAGGATGCTGCCGGGCGTCCTCACGAGCACACCCGCCCGATCGGCAGCGGGCACACCCACGAGGGTGGCGCTGGCGAGGACATCGGAGAGGTCGTCGGCCACGACGGCCGGGGTGAGATTGTCAAAGTCCAGCGGACCGGGGTTGGTGGCGACCACACGGAAGGCGACGGTGCCGTCATCGGACGCCGATGTCACCGACTTGGCCACATCCAGCGCGTACTTGGTCAACTCGATGGCGGCGCATGCTTCACCGCTCACCGGGTCGATCCTGATGTCCTCACCTTGACAATCCGGTGCCCCACCCGGATCGGGCGTGTTGGGCCGCCAAATGACGTTCCGGATGACGCCGGGTCCGCCCGTGCCGAGCGTCACGGCGAACGTCAGGCTGATCGAGGCGCCCGGTGCCAGCGGACCGTGCCACTCGATGAGGGGAGCGGTGTAGGTGGCGGACGGCGCAGAGGCGGGTTCCACGTTCACTGTTCCATCGAAGGTGGCACCCGCCAGCAGATCCGTGACATCGTCCATGATCCACGCGGGGTTGTCCTCGGTGTAGGGCACCTGGGAGATGTTGGTGCCCGTCAACTCGAACATGACGTCCATGCCCGGATAGAAGGGCCCCTCGGTGAGGAGAGTCTTGCGGAACACGCCCACCGGCCGGCGCCAGTAGTCGCGAGCGCACGCCTCTCCCGTGTCCGGATCCACGCCCGATCCGCCGATGACGCCCCCCACCGGGCAGGTGGGCGCCGGCGGGTTCGTGGCATCGCGCCGGTTGGGCTCCCACGCCGTGTTGAGTGCCTCACCGTTGCCGCGAGCGTTGAGGATCACCGAGTAGGTGATAGTGACCGTGGCGCCCACCCCGAGGGGTCCCTCCCACCTCAGATAGGGATAGGAGAAGGTGGGGCTGGTGGTCGGGTCTGCGTCGTTGTCACGGGCGTCACCCGCGTAGACCGATCCGTCGAGGAGATCGGACAAGTCGTCGACCACCACCGCCGGGTTGGCGGCCGTGTAGGGGACAACACCCCGGTGTGTCACGGAAATCTGATAGGTCACCGTGGCGCCGGCGGCCGTGTGGATCGATCCGTCCGGGTCTCTCCTGGTGGACACCGACCAGTTGGGCAGCTGGGTGTAGGAGACCATCGTCTTGCCCACCTCGAGCATGGGGCGGTCGAACTCGTCCACCGCACAGGTGACACGGGTGCCCTCGACGCACACCGGCGGGGCCTCCGCCGGGTCAGCCGAACGCCACACGGTGTTGCGGACATGGCCGTCGCCATCGCCTCGCAGCCGCACGGAATAGGTCAGCGTCACCGATTCGTCCACCGCCAGCGGCCCTAGCCAGTGGAACCGTGAATTCGCGTATGTCAAGGTGCCGGGCCCGCACGCCGGAGATCCCACGGGGTCGCAGGTGAGAGTCGCATCGTCGAGGTACGTGGCATCGTCGAGAACATCGTCGAGGGCATCGACAAATTCCGCGGGGTTGCTCACCGTGAAGTCGGCATGACCAACGCTTGTCGCCGTGACGGTGTAGGTGATGAGATCACCTGCGCGGGAGGTCGATCCGGTGCCGCCGGTTCGGCTCTTGGTCAACGACAAGCGCGGCAAGGAGTACTCGACCACGGAGCAGGCCTCGCCGCTGGCGTCATCTCGCCCGTCCACGGGATCGGCGTCCGCACACGACGGTCCAAACACCGGCTCGGTCAGATCGATGGTGGCCGGGTTGGCGGGTTCCCAGGCGACGTTGTGCACATCACCCGTTCCGTCCGAGGTCAGGACTACCGAGTATGTGATCCACACCGATTCCCCGACCGCCAAGGGCCCCTCCCATGTCAGCAAAGCGGCCAACCGGATGTTGGTGGGGACGGCGGCGGGCCTGGATGAGCCGTCGGTGGAGTGGTAGACCGCCTGCGTCGAGCCCATGACGTACTCGGCGTCGCTCGCCAGGTCCGCCAGGGCGTCCCACACCACGGCCGGATGGACCTCCGTAAAGGGCAGCGTCCCGGTGTTGGTGGCCCTGATGGTGTACTCACGGACGTCGCCGGGCCGGGCTGGCCCGAGCGGCGAGACCGATTTGTCGATACTCAGGCGCGGGAAGGTGTAGGTCGCCGACGCGCACGCCTCGCCCGTCACGGGGTCCGATTCACGGCCATCGACAGTCACCGCACCCACGCAGGCCGGACTTGCGAGGTCCGGATCGTCGGGGTCTTTGGGGCCCCAGGCCACGTTGCGGATCGACCCGGCACCTTCGCCCGTCAGTGTCGCGGTGTATTCGATCCTCACCGACTCATCGGTGGCGAGCGGACCCGACCACGAGAGCAGACCGGTGTCTGCGTCCCAATCCACATCGCCCACGGGGGGAGTCACGGTCACATCAGTGGGGTCGAAGGTCGCTGCGGTGAGGACGTCGGTCAGATCATCCATGATCAGCGC
Organism: Bifidobacteriaceae bacterium; assembly: GCA_031266115.1. Lineage (GTDB taxonomy): Bacteria > Actinomycetota > Actinomycetes > Actinomycetales > WQXJ01 > JAIRRT01. Next base: position 6,777 of record JAISBQ010000275.1, on the reverse strand, counting down.
GGGGCTGTCGTGGTCATAGTCGACTTCGCCGATGTTGGCGACGGTGACCGCGTACGTCACGGTGGCGCCCTTGGCGGGCCGGTCCGGACTGGACTGGAGGTCCTTGCTGACCGCCAACAGAGCTCTTTCGAACTCGACCCCAGCGCACGCCTCACCGGTGCCCGGATCGTAGGCGAGGCCGGCCCCGCAATCCACGGGATCTGCCGGGTCCGTCTGGCTGGGTGCCCACGCCACGTTGCGCACCAACCCATCCCCCGTCGCGTCGAGGCGCACGGTGAAAACCAGGTCCATCACGTCGCCGGGGTCCATGGCGCCTTGCCACATCAACAACGGCGGGGCATAGGTCAGGCCGCCGTCCGCCAGGGTCCCATTGACGGTGGCGGTCGCATCGCCCGAATAGGTGGCACCCACCAGGATGTCGCTGAGGTCGTCGACCACCACTGCCGGGTTCGCCTGGGTGAAAGGCAGGCCGCCGATGGCGGTGGCCGTCACCCGATAGGTGATGAGACTGCCGCTGACGGGTGGGTCCTCACTCATCGACACGACGGTCTTGTCCACCGTCACCATCGCGCGATCGATCGTCACCTCATCGCATCGCACCGACATGACACCGGTCGAATCGCACGCATCCCTGTCGCCTGGATCCGCCGGATCGATGGGAGCCCACGCGACGTTCCTCACGTCGCCATCGCCATCGTCCACCAGGGTGACCGAGAACCGAATGACCACGTCCGCACGGGGATTGATGGGACCGGACCAGGTGATCAGCCGCTCCGCGGGATGGTAGACGGCGGCGGGGGCACCGACCGGTTGCAGGATGGTCAGATCGTTGTTCCATGCGGCGGAATCCAGAACATCGGCGAGGTTGTCGATGACGGTTGCCGGGAACTGCTCGGTGAACGGCAACCCCGAGGTGTTGCGGACGGTGACCTCATAGGTGACGACGGAGCCCGCACGGGGGAAGGCCGGGGCGACGACCGCCTTCATGACAGCCAAGGTCGGGTGCTCGACCACCACCGAATCGCAGGGCACACGCGCGTCCGCGTCACACACCGGCGGATCGCCGGGGGCATCGGGATCTGTGCCCTGCCAGGCCAGATTGGTCATCTGCCACCCTGTCCCGCCGATCAGCGTCACGTCATAGGTGACCGTGACGGTGTGGTGGGCGGGGATGTCGCCCTGCCACGTCAATCGGCCGCGGGCGCGGTCCAGGCCGAGGTCGCTCACGGGGCCGGCGACGGTGGGCGTGAAGGTTACGGCCGTGTCCCCCGGGAAGACCAGGGAGGACTTGGCCAGGACATCGTGGACGTCATCGTGCACCACCACGCCCAGCGCAGGCGTGTCGGTCGGGTTGGCGATGGTCAGGGTGTATCTCACCATGTCTCCCGCGCGCAGTGTCGTGATCGATGAGTCCACGGGCGCGGCGGCCTTGTCGATCTGAATCAGGGGCCGTTCGATGAAGACGATCGAACAGGGTTCCTTGGTCGCCTCGTCGAGACCCCAGTAGTCCTCGTTAGGCCCGGTATCGGGGCCCGCACACTCGGGCGCGTCGAACGGGTTGGCAGGGTAGTTGGGCTGGTAGATGCGGTTGTAGAGGATCGAGGTGCCCACGCCGTCCAGCCGGTAGTCGAAGCTCATGTCGACGCAGCCGTCCATATCCAGCGCCGCCGTCCATGTGAGGAATGGGGCGTGCGACCGGTCCACGATGCCCACGTAGTCGGCGTAGTTGGGGTCGGACTGGGGGACGGGTGTGGGCTCGACCCCCTCAGTGCGGCACTGCCGGTAGGGGGTGATCGCCAAGGTCCCAAGAAGCAGTTCACCGTTCTGGAACAGGCTGCGCATGTCTTCGACCATGAACATCGGGTTGGCCGACGTGAAATCGCCGGTGCCGGTGTTGGTCAGCCGGGCATGGAAGGTGATCACGGACCCGGGGCCAAGGTGGCCATCGGTGGGTAGGTCGTATTCCTTCTCGAAGGACAGGCCGGGGCGGTTGAGGAGAATCGCCGCGCATGGCTCCTTGGTCACAGCGTCGACGCCGCCGATGACGCTGGTGCAGGCGGGCGCCGTGGCATTGTCAAGGTCGTTCGGAACCCACGCGACGTTGCGGCTCTGAGGACTCGCCCCGGCGAGCAACACCACGCCATAGGAGACCTCGACGCTCTGGCCCGCTCGCAACGGACCGCTCCACCCACCCAGGGCCTCGGCCTCATCCCAGAAGGCGGTGCCGTCGACCGCAGGATCGGGATGGGGGCCGGGCTGGCTCGGGTCTTGGGCCATGCCGTTGACCGTGATGGTCGATTCATCCAATTCGCCATCGGAGTCTTGGAGCACCTGACTCAGATCGTCGTAATAGGTGGCGCCCGGTGGGTTCGGATAGTCAGCGGTCCCGATATTCTCCACGGTGACCGTGTAGGTGACGGTCTGTCCGGTGACCGGTGCATCAGGAGCCGTGGGCCAGTCCGCGCGCTTCCACACCCGCAGCAACGGCCTGGCCAGCGAGTCCGCGGCGCAGGCCTCGGCCGCCGGGGTCAAGCCCGTCACCGCCGAGCAGGACGCCGGTGGGGTCGGGTTGGCGGGGTTCGCCGGCTCCCACACGGTGTTGATCAGGCGCCCATCGCCGGACTCCGCAAGACGCACCGAGTAGGTCACCGTGACCGTCTGTCCGGAGGCAAGCGGACCCTCCCACGTCAGGCGCCGGGTCGACGCGTTCCAGTTCAGCCCCGCATCGCTCCACGCGATCCCGTCCCAGGATGCCTGCGCATCGTCGAGGTACGCGGCGTCCAGGAGGACATCGGCAAGGGTGTCGGCGATCACCGCGGGGTTCGCCGACGTGTAATCGACCGGACCCACATTCGTGGCAGTGACGGTGTAGGTGACGGTGTCTCCCACCATCGCCTGGGTGACCGAATGGGACTTGGTGAACTCAAGGACAGGACGTTCCACGGCGACAATCTGACAGATCGTGTCCTCGACCGGATCCGGCGATGCCAAGCAATCCGGAATGGTCATAATGTCCGTGCTAATCGGATTCCAGGTGAGGTTGGTCATGACCCCATCGCCGCCTGCCTTCAGGCGCACCGAATAGGTCAGCGTGACCGAATCGCCGGCGGGGATGGGCCCTGACCAGCGCAACCATTGACGCCCGCCCTCCGGATCGAAATAGACGTTGCCCACGTCAGGAGTCAATGCGGCATCGTCCAGATAGACGGCATCGTCGAGGATATCCGTCAGATCGTCGCGAATCACCCCCGGATACACGCCACCAAAGGCCGCCGCCCCGACGTTGCGGGCCGTAATCGAATAGTGGACGATGCCGCCCACGCGGCCAGGCAAATCCGTGGTGGTCACCGACTTGGTCAGTTCCATGATGGGCCGGACGTTAGTGGTGGTGGCACAGGCCTCGCGGGTCACCGTGTCGAGCGTGCCCGTGGCCTGGCGGCAGGCCGGCTCGTCCGTGCTGCTCGAATCCTTGGGCCACCAGGCGACGTTCCTCAACGTCCCTGTGGCAGGCGGCGTCACCCCGAACGGTTTGAGCCTCACCGTGTACTCGATGGTCACCGATGCTCCAATACCCAGCGGCCCAGACCACGTCAGATAGGTGCCATCCCAGCTCACGGCGCCCGAATCGCTCGCCACAGCGTCACCGGCATACGTGGCATCACGCACCACGCCGGCCAGCGAATCGACAACGTGGGCGGGGTTGGCGGACGTGAACGCGCTAGCACCCCGGTTGGTCGCCGTCACCCGGTAGGTGATGACAGTGCCCGGGCGCAGGCCTTCGGTCGAGGTCACGGTCGCGGTCTTCGTCACCGCCAGGACCGGCCTGTCGATGAGCGTCACCGCACACACCACACCGTCCGCGTCGTTCTTGCCGTCCGCGGGACTGGTGTCCACGCACGTCTGCGCCGTCCACGGGGATCCAGCGCTCGCCACCTGCCATGCCACATTGTCGAGGTGGCCATCGCCGGCGCCGTGCGCCCTGACCGTGTAGGAGATTGTCGCCTCCTGGAGCGGATCAAGGGCGCCGGTCCACGACATGCGCCGTGCCGCAATATCGGGGGTGAGTGTGCCGAGGTTGGCCGTCGCCGATCCGGCCACATAATCGGCATCGTCCAGAATCCCGGCCAGATTGTCGCGAACCACCGCCGGGGCGCCCGCGGTGTACGCGGCGGTCCCCACATTGGTGACTCTCACGGTGTACGTCAACTCGGCTCCCGGTCCCCCGCCGGGTGGCACACTCGTCACGGTCTTGGTGATGGCGAGCCTCGGGATGCCCTGGACCACCCGGGCACACCGCTCGCCCGTCGCCGTATCGGGCGACGAGTCGCAGACCGGGGTACTGCCCCCGCCCGTCGCGTTGGGGATCCACGCCACGTTGCGACCCAGCCCGTCCCCTCCCTCGCGCAGCACCACCGAATACCGCACGGTCACGCGTTGGCCTACCGTCATCGGCCCCGACCATGACAGCAGGGGTCCCACACCGTCGAGGACACCACCCGGTCCCCCGATAACCGTGGCCGTCCCATCCACATACGTGGCGTCATCGTCCAGGCCCGTCAGATCGTCATAGACCACTGCGGGTGCGGCAGCGGTGAAGGCGCCGGGGCCCTCGTTCACGATCACCACCTCATAGGTGACGGTGTCGCCCGCACGGGTGGCGCTGGTCGCGTTGGACGTCTTGGCGACGGTGAGATACGGCAGGGAGAACTCCTCGACATCGCAGGCCTCGCCGGTCTGGGTGTCCTTCACGCCCCCCGATCCCCGGGAGCAGACAGGTGTGCCAGGAGAGTCGGGATTGTCCACCCAGGCGGTGTTGCGCGCCACCCGGTCGCCGCCCTCGGTGAGGGTGACCGAATAGGTCATCGTCGCGCTGTCACCGGCGTGCGGAGCGGCCACGGTCCAGGTCAGGATGCCATTGAGGAAACCGAACGCCGAGGGGGGAACCGGCGAGACCAGGTTGTCCGAGGCATCGCCGCCGTAGTCGCCATCGTCCAGCACATCGGTCAGATCGTCCTTGACGCTCACCGTGGCGGACGGAGTGAACGTCCCGCCGCCCACGTTGGTCACGGTGACCGCATAGGTGATCCGGTCACCGGCGAGGGGACGCCCCACCACACCGGTCGACGCCACCACCGACTTGGTCACCGTGTAGGGCGCCAGTTCGACGCTCACCCGGTGATCCTCGACCTCACCGCCCACAGCGAGTCCCGCGGGCTCAAGCGACACCGCGTCGATGGGAGCGATGCGTAGACGCGCGAACGTGGCCCCCTCCTGGGCGTTGTCCGGAACAGCGAACGAGAGGGAGACCTCGGTGTCCTCACGGATGAGTGAACACACGGTCGGTCCGGGGGTCACCGTGCCCCCGGTCAATTCGCCGGAGGCCTCCGTGGCGGGATCGAACACCTGGTCGTGGTTCCAATCGATCCATCCCTGGACCTGTCCGGGGCCGGAACAGCCGAACGGACCGAGGGTCACCGTGCCTCCCCTGAAGGCGTCGATCTGGGCGGGGAATGGGACGTCTTCATCGTTAGATCCCGCGGGGACGGCGTCATCGCCGGTGGCGGTGGCCGACGCGGGCACCGTCGATTCGGAATCGATAAGGTTGCCGAGGCGTGGGACGGGCAACAGCGGGGTCCCCAGGGTCATCGCCCACACGTCTTGGCCGCGAGAGGCGCTCGTCACGGTGGGGTTGAGGGCGACCTCCCCGCCGGTCCACTCGGGCTCGTAGAGAGCCCCGGCCTCGGGGTAGCCCGCGGGCGCGTCGCCGAAGTCGGAGTTGATGACCACACCCAGCGCTATAGCGCTCGCGCCACCGGAGTCATGTCCCTTGAGGACAAGGTTCGCCGCCGTCGCCCCCTCCATGAACGCGACGGCGATGGGCCCACCACCGGCCTCCGCGCCGCACTCGGCGGTTCCCGGATTGAACGTCAACTGGTTGCCGGCGTTCCGGGAGGCATAAGTGACCATCGCGCAGTTGGTGCCGCGGTAGCGGTCGATCACGCGCCAGGTCACCCCCGCTGCTGGAAGCGGCGTCGCGGCAACGTACTCGGGCTGGGAGTTGCCCAAGGACGCGGACCACGAAGAGGTCTCGGCGTCTGCGATCACCAGCCCGCCAATCGGCACGGGCACATCGTCCAATGTCACCTCGCACGAGACCCCGACCGTGATGGGATTCGTATCGTTGGTGGTCCGCAGCCCGTTGAAGAGCCGATTGCTCGTGCCAGTGCCGTCCATGTTGTACAGATCGTCAAAGCCGTCGCTGCCATACTCACCAGGCATGTATGCCACGAGGTGGTTCCCCATTGGCACACCCGTCAGCGTGCATGTGGTTTTCAGCGAGTTGGACCCGACCTGACGAGACTGATTGACGTTGGTCGCCATGGGGTAGGCGATCACCTCACGGTTCACGGTGCCCCATTCGACCCAGTCGATCAGACCCCTGTAGAGCCCAGCGCCGCCGGTGGCGAACCGGGCCTCGGCGGGCTGAGCGACCATGCCCACCAACCCGACGGCGGCGACCAGCGAGGCTGTCGCAACAAGACACGCCCCGCGATGGACGCGGGAGCGCACCCGCGAAGAGCGGGAGCGTACCCGTCCAATCATCGCGACTCTGCGCGAATGGGCAGCATAGGAAACACGGCACCGCAGCATGAGGCCCCTCTCACTTTGCCAGGACTGAGCGCCAGCGCCTGAACCCATCCGGGTCCGACAGAGGTGATTCGGACGACCTTGCGAGGTGATCAGGGATGGTGCAGCACTCACCGTACTCGCTTATAG
>JAISBQ010000264.1 GCA_031266115.1 Bifidobacteriaceae bacterium | reverse complement strand
CGCCGCGGGCTGGGACGCACCCGCCGCCTGGCGGGCGATCTTGTCGGCCGCCAGGCCGGCGACCATGAACCGGCTCGGATAGTCGATGATGGCTTCGTTGGTGGCCCACAGGAAGCTGAAGTTGTCCAGTGCCTCGGGGAAGTCCGGCCTGAAGTTGATGTAGCCCGGGACGATCGATCCGGGGATGAAACCCTCGTCGGCGCGGTTGGAGTTGTACGGGAACTTGTGCGAGTTGGCGCCGACCCCGACCAACCAGGATGTGTCGTTGTAGGGGTGTGTGCCAAGGACGTAGTTGACCGCCATGAGGATGTGATCCTTCAGTGGCTCGATTCCGGGAACATCGCCGATGGTCTCGTAGCAGATGGCGGCGCGTTGGGCGGAGGTCAGCTTGCCGGAGATTGGCCCCCATGTCGCCGTGAGGCTTTCGGTGAAGCCGAAGGGTGTGTCCGCGACGGCCTCATACGTGGGAGCGGTGGCGATCACGGCATCGATCACGTTCTGTTTGAACGCTGGGCCCATGAGATCCATGACGAACACGGCGCTGTAGTTGGTGGCGATGGGTAGGAACGTGACGAACGGGTTGAGTTCGGGGCCCGGGTTGAGGGCCAGCAGCGCGTTCATATCGGCCTCGTAGGCCGCATAGGCGCTCGTGCCCTCGGTGGCGAGCATGAGCTGCACCAGGGTGTTGAAGGCGTTGGCCCGCTGGTTCGGGGTGCTGATGGCCCACTGGCCGTGCGCCGCCCAGATCTCTGCTGCGGCATCCAGACACTCGGCAGCGAATTCGGGGTAGTCGTCCTTCACCACGTTCGCGGCGCCCGCGAGGGACACGCTGACCGTCGAGAGGTTGGACGTGGGCGCCCCGCCGCCGGAGCCGAGCATCAGCATGCGGTCGTCGTTGATCCCGGAGTAGACCTTCCCGCCCCGTTCCACCACCTCGTCGGGATCGAGGGCCGGGTCATAGATGAAGCCGTCGGTGTCCGTGGAGCCCTCGCCCAGGTGAGTGTATTGGCGAAGCGTGGGAACCTCGACGGTCCCCTGGACGATGCCGACCTTGGAGTAGTTCGCGAGGATCTGCATGGCGCCGTGCTTGATCTGTTGGACGATGTCGGCCACGCCGTCTGGGCGATGCATCTCGACCGTGCCGCCGGTATCCTCGGCCCATTCGACCGCGAGCGTGTCGTAGTCATTCATGTTGTCGAACGCCTCGGCATCGTAGACGAGGTCGCGCAGCACGTTGTAGTTCCTGGACAGTTGGATGTCGAAATCGCCCGCGTCGAACCATCCGCCCTGGTTGAGGCCGTCGATGCGATCACCCAGGTCGTAGCCCTTGTCCTGGACCACCTGCGGCAACGTCATCGGCACCTGCTGGCCGTCGAACCACTGGATGCGGTTGGTGTTCGGGTTGATCACCGAGTTCTCGAACTCTTCGCCCATCCGCGCGTCGTCCATGTGGGACGCGGCGTGCCAGATTCGGTAGCCCTCGCGCACCTCAATGTGATCCATGGCGGTAGCCAGGAAGCCGGACAATCCGGATTGCCACGTGTCCTGGTAGACATCGGCGCGGATCGGGAACACGTCGGTGCGCACGCCGTCGTACTCGATGACGTAGCTGCCCGGGGCCGTCACCGAGGTGAAGTCGAAGTCACGATACTTAAAGCGGGTCCATGCACGCGGGACGCCGAGCGAACCGGTGAACACTTCGTCGTAGCTACCGTCGGCGTTCAGCCGCAGGACCGACGCGGTCGCGGGCGGGTTGGTGTCCTTGGCGTCGATCTCCATGACGGCCACCTTGTCGAGGCCTGGCGCATACCCGGCCTGGGAATGGGCGATCGAGACCGGCCTGAGCCAATTCTCGTGAACCGGGGCCTGGATGTGCCACTCGGCCACCGTCTCGCCATCGCGGGCGCCCACGGGAATCTTCGAGGACATGGTGAACCAACCGTTCTGCGACCGGTTGCGTCCGTCGTAGATCGACAGCAGGGAATCGGACTTGACCGAGATGTGTGTCATCGCGTCTTCGGGCGAGAGAGAGAATTCGTATCCGCTGGCCACAGGGCTCGGCTGGGCGTCGCCCTTCTCGTTGTTCCACTGGTCCACGTACCAGGCGTTGCCCACCAGCTCCGCGCGCGGCCAATCCTCATCCATCGGATCCTCGGGCGCCAGCGGCAAGGTGCCGAATCCGTCGAGCGCGCCATCCCCGTCGGTGTCCACCTGGTAGCTCTTCGAGGTGTACAGGGAGGGAATGAACTCCAGGTTGAACGCGGCCGCTCCGGCGAGTTCCTTGGGCAACGCATCGCGCAGGACCACGGAGAGATTGACGCCGCCAGGCTCCGGCGTCGCCACCAGGTCGTAGTTCATCCACTCTTGGGCCTGAGCGGCATCGTTCGCCACATACACGTACCGCATGGGCAACGTGATGGTGTTGGTGGCCCGGTCGAGGGTCCGAGGGTGCGCCGGATCGGTGTTCAGCGGCGCCGAGGAGGCCGGGGCCGCCGCATCCCACTGCTCCGGAACTGGCAGGAGGTGAATGTCGCCGTTGCCGGCAATGCGCTGCCCGTGCATCGTTAGGGTGATGCCGCTGAGGTGCTCATCGCCGAAGGTCCCGTTGTACCCGTTGTTGTACATGAAGACGTCGAAGCCGGGATACGTGAGGTAGTTGTAATCGATTGCGTTCATCCCCTGCTGGATGATGTTCGCTGGATCGTCGGTGATGGTCATCATGTAGCTGGTGTTTGGACCATCGGCCTGCGCAACCTGCATCGCTGGAGGAACCACGAGGGCGCTCAGCACAAGGCCGGCAGCCGCCGCGTATGGCACGAAACGAGTCTTGGACATAGATCTACTTGGCCTTTCCGCATGAACTCGGGCGGCTCATGCGCCGTGACAACACTGCGGGCGAGAGGGATTCGGACCGCATGCCAGCGGCAACGGCACGGCTGACGGCGGTCTGACTAGACACACAACAACCGTCGCAGCGGCCAGGGCGAAACGTCGCGAAGCGGCGACCACAGTGTCGGGCGAAGACCCCTCCCGACGGGCAAGTGTGGCGCACCGCCCTAGATTTGTCCAGGCGCCCTATGGCCCTCAGACCTCGACCAACCGCAGGTACCGCGTCGCCCTGGTCATCGCCACATAAAGGTCTCGTGGGCCGGCCTCGCCGCTCGCCACCGCGTCGGGATCGAACACCACGACATCGTCGAATTCGAGCCCCTTGACCTCGGCGGGCGTCAGGACGGCGAGGCGCGAATCCATCACACTGCGGCCAGTCGCCAGGGCCGCCAAGCTGGACCG
>JAISBQ010000071.1 GCA_031266115.1 Bifidobacteriaceae bacterium | reverse complement strand
GGGGGGGGGGGGGGGGGGGGGCGGGGGGGGCGCCGGGGGGGGGCGCGGCGGCGCGGGGCGGCGGTGAGCGGGGTGGGGGGGGGGAGCCTGGTGGGGGCGACGAGCCCGGCGGCGGAAGTGAGCCTGGTGGCGGTGGTGAGCCCGGTGGAGGCGGCGGGTCCGACAGCGGCAATGGCTCCGAGGGACCCGACGGGAGCGGCGTTCCCAGTGGTGGTGATGGTCCGAGCGGCGGGACAGGTCCAGGTGGCGGCGTGGGCTCCGGCGGAGGGAACAGCTCGGGCAACGGGACCGGCTCAGGTAGCGGCGGCACTCGAACCGTCGATGGACCGGGCGAGGTCCCCGCGGGTAGTGGCGAGAACCGCCTCGGAGCCGTGGGTGAAATCCCGCGCATTTCGACCTTCCGGACCACCTTCGGCTCGGTGCGGATAGTCAAGGGGTCGCGCGTGAGAGTCCCTGTGGTGGGGTATGCCCCGGCCGGGTCGCCGAATGGAACGGTGCAGGTGACGTGGACGTCATCGTCGGCAAAGGTTGCCACCCTTACTAAGGGCGTTCGCTCCGGGGTTACCACCTGGAAGGCGGGCGGAGCCGCTACCGTGGCAGTTCGCGGCCTGAGGGTTGGCTCCGCGAGGATCACGCTCGCGACTCCCGGAGGAGGCAGGCTTGTCCTGAAAGTCACGGTGGTGCCGAGACCGAAGGCCACCAGCCGGGTCGCTGTCGTCACCAAGACCACGCGGCTTGCCGTGGGAAAATCCGTGTGGTTGAAGGCCAAGGCGTCGCCGAGTGGCGCCACGGGGGCGGTGGCGACGTGGCGTTCCACGAAGCCGGCCGTGGCGCGCGTGGATGCTGCGGGGCGGGTCACAGCCAAGGCCAAAGGCAAGACCACCGTCATCGTGAAGGTCAAGGGCAAGACCGCCAAGTGGGTGATTACTGTCGGATAGCGAGACGTGTCATCTCGGCATGCGCAGACCTGACGGGGGTCTTGCGGTGACCGTCCGGGCCATGTGGCCCGTCGGCTCGTAGCGAACGACCTCTGCGCCACCGCGGTCGGTGTCGAGGTCGTTCGCCACAGGGGAAAGCTCACGGTCAGGGCGGCAAAGGTGCACGATTTAGCCGTGGGAACCGGCGCGATTCGGCTCTTTCGCGCTCCGCCAGAAGCCAGATCACGCGATTGCACGCCGTCGCGAGGCGTAGGTACTCTCCGCCGCGGAGGATTCCCCCGGATCTTGTGATGAGTCGCCGTGCACTCAAGTCCTCCACGCCCAGGAGGCTTCCCGTGTCTAAGAAGACCCTGTTTGCCGCCGTCGTAGCGATGTCACTCGGCTTTGCCGGAGCGACAACGGCGGTCACCACACCCGCATATGCCCAGGACAACGACGAGATCGAGACGACCATCGCCACGCGCGAGGCGCTGGAGGAGCTTCTCGCCAGCCAGTCGGCCATCACCGACGGCATCGCCGGGCTGATCGCTGAGGTGGCATCGCCGGAGAACATCGAGGCGATCGTCCAACCCATTGTCGAAGGCCTGATTCCTGCCGGAGACGCCATCGTCGATCTGGCCCTTCCGCTGGTTCAGGACGCCATTCGCGCCCAACTGGGGACGTGGGGCATCGCCGATGCCGCCGTCGTCGACTTCCTCAACTCCATCGTCGAGGATGTCCTGCGCAGCGACATTGTCGATTCGGTTCTCAGCTCGGACTTCACGCAGGACGTCATCTCCCGCACCGTCGCCTACACCATCCAGGACGTGCTGGGGCAGCTCAGCGCGGAGACCATCGGCAACGTCATCACCGATGCCGCGATGGATGGCGCCGTCGACGCGATCTTCAACGTCACGCCGATTGACGTGGCGGGGACGCCGGTGAAGGCGCCGGATCTAGGAGCCGTCGTGGGAAGCTTGCCGTCGGCGCTGCAAGGTCTTATCGGACAGTCGTGGCCGATGGGTCGCTGGCTGGTGAAGACCTTTGGCGCCTCGATCATCAACGAGGCTTACAACTACTCCTACTACGACGCGACGTTCGGCCCCTGGCCATCGCACTCGACGTTGACCGGGACGTGGATCGACCGTCCCACATCGGTCACCGTCACCGGGTGGCACGAGTCCAACGTCAAGGCCTATGGGGTTATCGCCGCCATCGTCGGGTTGGCGCAGACGGACCCGACCGAGATCATCACCTCGCTGACCGAGAACATCGATGTGACCGGCATCGTCCTGAACTCCCTGAGCCGCGCCGTGGGCGAGATTGTCCAGGAGCGGGTGGACGCGTTCTGGCTCTCGATCAAGCAGGCGATCATCGATGAGATCAATGGCGTACTCGCTGACCTCGATATCTTGCCCTCCAATCCGATCACCGTGGACGATCCGTGGGACGTGGTGGGCCAGAAGGTGCTCGATGGAATCGCGGAGAAGATTGTGCGCGAAGCGTGGTGGTTGACGCGGCCGCATGTGGTGGTCTATCCGTCGCTGTCGCTGACCCACCCGGTGGTGGGCGATGTGGTGAGCGTCGACATCGGCGAATGGCGGTTCGGAGACGCGGACCTCGCGGCTGTCACGTACTCGTGGAACGGCGGCGCCCCCACCAGTGAGGCGAGTTACGCGGTTCAAGCGTCCGATGTCGGCCAGCAGATCTCCGTCACCGTGAACGTGCCGCCGGCATGGGGTCCGGATCGCGAGCAGCGCACCTGGAGTGCCACCTTCCACACGGCGACCGTCCAGGCGCGCCAATATGCCGAGACGTTGGCGCCAGTGCTGAACACCGGCAGCGCGCGGGTGGGGGAGACCCTGTCGGTGTCGCCAGGCGAATGGAGCCCCACTCCAGGTGTGATCACCTACGCGTGGAGCGCCGACCTCGATGGGGACGGTACGCCGGAGAACCTCGGGACCGGAGCGGAACTCCCGTTGACCGCGGCATACGCAGGCACGGTGGTCAAGGTGACCGTGACGGCAGATCCGGTGGGCGATCCGGGGTACCGGGCTACGTCGAAGTCCTTGAGCGCCATCGTCACCAGGGGGATTCTGGCGCCCAGCATCGCCCCGACGCTGAGCACCCTGAACCCTGTGGTCGGCGAGGCGATCGAGGTACTCCCGGCGAGCTGGCCGATGGTGGACGTTGACGTGGCGTACGCATGGACAGTGGACGGCGTGGCGGCTGGAACCCAGCCGAGCTACGAGCCCACGGCGGACGACGAGGGCAAGACGCTCCAGGTCACCGTCACGGGGTCGAAGGACGGGTACATCGCGTGGACGGGAACCCTCACCTCGGCGCCCGTCGAGGCCGCCGAAGTGCCCGCCGTTGTCCCGGTGGTGCTGCCGGTCCTGTCCTCGGTTGCTCCTGTGGTGGGTGACCAGGTTGAGGTTCTCGATGGGACGTGGCCGGCTGGTGTGACTGTGTCGTATGCGTGGTCTGGTGCTGCGGCGGTGACTGACCAGCCGGTGTATGTGCCGGTTGAGGAGGATGTGGATCGGTCGTTGTCGGTGACTGTGACGGCGTCAAGGCCGGGTCATATGTCGTGGGTTGGTGTGTTGCGGACCGCGAAGGTTGTTGCGGCCCCGGTGGCGCCGACGCCGAGTGTGAATCCGGTGGTGCTGCCGGTGTTGTCCACCGTGGCGCCGATCGTGGGTGACCAGGTTGAGGTGCTGGATGGGACCTGGCCGGCCGGTGTGACTGTGTCGTATGCGTGGTCTGGTGCTGCGGCGGTGACTGATGCTGCGGTGTAT
>JAISBQ010000033.1 GCA_031266115.1 Bifidobacteriaceae bacterium | reverse complement strand
ACATGGAGGATTGGTGCCAAATCCAGCCCCTTCGCCTTCCAATGGCCGATGGCGGCCGTCGGGTTGATCAGATCGACTCGCCCGATGATGTCAGCAAGCGACCTGAATCCGAGCGCCGCCAAGTATTCGCGCACCTGGCGGGCGAGGAACTCGAAGTAGGTGATGACGTACTCCGGTTTGCCGGTGAACCGGGCCCTCAACTCGGGGTTCTGTGTGGCGATCCCAACTGGGCAGGTGTCCTTGTGGCAGGCCCGCATGATGACGCACCCCATGGCGACCAGCGGTGCGGTGGCGAATCCAAACTCCTCCGCGCCGAGCAACGCCCCGATGATCACGTCCCTGCCGGTCTTGAGCTGGCCGTCCACCTGGACGGCGATCCTGTCGCGCAGGTTGTTGAGCAAGAGGGTCTGCTGGGTCTCGGCCAGCCCCAGCTCCCACGGAGCCCCGGCATGCTTGAGGCTTGTCAGCGGGGAGGCGCCCGTGCCGCCATCGTGCCCGGAAATCAGCACCACGTCCGCATGGGCCTTGGACACGCCTGCGGCCACGGTCCCCACACCGACCTCGGAGACCAGCTTGACGTGGACGCGAGCCTCGGGGTTGGCGTTCTTGAGGTCGTGGATGAGCTGTTTGAGATCCTCGATCGAATAGATGTCGTGGTGAGGGGGCGGCGAGATCAGGCCAACGCCCGGCGTGGCGTGCCGCGTGGCGGCCACCCACGGATAGACCTTGGGACCGGGCAGCTGTCCGCCTTCACCCGGTTTGGCGCCTTGGGCCATCTTGATCTGGATGTCGGAGGCGTTGGTGAGGTATTCGGCGGTCACGCCGAACCGGCCTGACGCCACCTGCTTGATGGCGCTGCGCCGCTCGGGATCCCGCAACCGCGCTGGATCCTCGCCACCCTCCCCCGTGTTGGACTTGCCGCCGATGGCGTTCATCGCCCTGGCGAGGGTCTCATGCGCTTCGGCAGAGATCGATCCGTAGCTCATTGCCCCGGTCGTGAACCGGCGCATGATCTCGGATGCCGGTTCGACCTCGTCGATCGGGACTGGATCGCGGGTGCCATAGCGCAGGGCGAACAGGCCGCGCAGCGTCGCGAGGCGCTCTGATTGATCGTCGATCCGGCGGGTGTATCGGGTGAACAGGTCGTAGTCGCGCCGACGGGTGGAGGTCTGCAACTCGACGATCGCGTCGGGATCGAACAGGTGATCCTCGCCGTCACGGCGCCACTTGTAGTGACCACCGGTATCGAGGACATCGCCGGCCGCAGAGCCGCCGTCCACGGGATAGGCGCGGGCGTGGCGGGAGGAGACCTCACGGGCGAGCACGTCGAGCCCCACGCCCCCGAGGCGTGAGGTGGTGCCCGTGAAATAGCGTTCGACCAGTTCCGCGGCGAGACCGACGGCCTCGAACACCTGGGCGGCCCGATAGGAGCCGACGGTCGAAATCCCCATCTTGGACATGACTTTGAGCACGCCCTTGCCGAGTGCCTTGATGAGATTGGCGACGGCCTGGCGCTCGTCTACGTCGGGGATGTCGCCTTGGCGGACCATCCGTTCCACGGTCTCCATCGCGAGGTACGGGTTGACCGCGGCCGCACCGTAGCCCACCAGGAGGGCCACATGGTGGACCTCGCGGACATCTCCGGCCTCGACCACCAACTCGGTCTGGGTGCGGGTGTGGCCGCGCAGCAGGTGGTGGTGGACGGCCGAGGTGAGCAACAGTGAGGGGATCGGAGCAAGTTCGCCGTTGGATTCCCGGTCCGAGAGCACGATAAAGCTGACCCCGGCCGCGATCGCCGAATCGACTTCCGCGAAAATCTCATCCAGGCGTTTGCCTAGGCTCGCGCCGCCGCCGGCCACCGGGTACAGGCCTCGGATGATGGTCGAGGAGAAGCCGGCCGAACCCTCCTTGTATCGGTCGATCCGCACGATCTTGGCGAGATCGTCATTGTCGATCACCGGGAACGGGAGTACCAGCTTGCGCGCGTGGTCCGGGGTCTCAGCCAGGAGATTCGGTTTGGGGCCAATCGCAGACGCCAACGATGTGACAAGTTCTTCCCGGATTGCATCCAGCGGCGGGTTGGTGACCTGGGCGAACAGCTGCGAAAAGTAGTCGAAGAGGAGCCTGGGCCGGTTCGATAGGACGGCGATCGGCGTATCGGAACCCATCGAACCAATCGGCTCGGCGGCGGTGGCTGCCATGGGGAGCAGGATCAGCCGCAACTCTTCCTCGGTGTAGCCGAAGGTCAACTGGCGGCGGACCACCGAGGCCTGGGTGTGGGCAATGTGTTCGCGCGACGGCAACGACGCCAAGTAGACCGACCGCTGCGCGACCCAGCGGTCATAGGGAGCACGGGCCGCGAGTTGCGACTTGACTTCGGAGTTCTCTACCACGCGGCCCGATTGGGTATCGACGAGGAACATGCGGCCAGGTTCGAGGCGTCCCTTGCGCACCACCGACGATGCCGGCACCTCCAAGACCCCCGATTCTGAGGCGAGCACCACCAGCCCATCCTTGGTGACCCAGAACCTGCCCGGACGCAGACCGTTGCGGTCGAGCTGGGCGCCGATGTAGCGCCCATCGGTGAAGGCGATGCAGGCGGGGCCGTCCCAAGCCTCCTGGACGGTCGAATGGTATTCGTAGAACGCGCGGACCGCGGGGTCCATGTCACTGTTGTTCTCCCACGCCTGCGGCACCATCATGAGCACCGAGTGAGGCAATCCTCGCCCGGCGAGATGGAGCAGTTCCAGCAGGGAGTTGAAGGACGCAGAGTCGGATTCACCCGGACCGCAGATGGGACTGAGTGGACCTAGGTCTCCGATGAGGTCGGAACGCATCTGCCCTTGGCGCGCGAGCACCCAGTTGCGGTTGCCCTGGATGGTGTTGATCTCCCCGTTGTGGGCCATCATGCTGAACGGCTGGGCCAGAGGCCACGACGGAAATGTGTTGGTGGAGAAACGCGAGTGGACTAGCGCAATCTCGCTGGCGAACCGCTGATCCCCCAGGTCGGGAAAGAACGCCAGCAGTTGATCAGTGGTGAGCATCCCCTTGTACACGATGGTCCGGGCGGACAGCGACGCGAAATACGTGCCAGCCTCGTGGCCGGCACGCTTGACCACGCGGTATACCCGGCGGTCGAGGTCGATCCCCCCGAGGGCGCCACCCGGCGCGGCCACCGCAAGGTGGCGGAAAGTCGGCATCGACGCACGGGCAGTAGGCCCGATGAGATGTGCATTGATTGGCACGTCCCGCCATGCCAGGGGTTCCAGACCTTCTTCGACAACGATGCGATCCACCTTCGCGGCCGCCCGCGTCGCTTCTTCGAGGTCCGAGGGTAGGAACGCCATACCGACGGCATAGTGCCCGCGAGGTGGCAAGCCCCGGTCGAACAGATCGCGCATCAGCGCGTCCGGGATCTGGGTGAGGATGCCAGCGCCATCGCCGGTGTTGGCCTCCGCACCCACCGCCCCGCGGTGGTCGAGGTTCCCCAGCACCGTCAGCGCAGAATCGACGATGTCGCGTCCGGGCTCTCCCCGCAACGTCGCGACGAACGCGACGCCACACGAATCGTGCTCGAATGTCGGGGCGTACAACCCCCGTGCGGCTGCGCGGCGCGCGTCTGAGGCCGTCAGCATAGGTCACCTTCCTTGGGGCAAGGCAGGGGCAAGGCTAGTGCGCCGCCACCAGAATCCGCGGGGACATGAGGTGCGTGAGGATCCTCGAGGTGGGTGGAACCGCCACTGAGCGGCCCGCAGACGTGCATGTCTCGCGCCGTCACGGGCCAGGCCTCGAGTCTAGCCGCCTTCCGCCGCGTCCCCGCCACGGCCGGTGGCGAGGCCAGACGGGGGCGCAGGCCCACTGCTGGAGACTTCACCCGCTGGTGCGCCATCGGCGGGATGTGTCTCATCCGCAGCGGCCGAAGCCTTCTTAGTGCCGCCCGCTGGCCCAC
>JAISBQ010000353.1 GCA_031266115.1 Bifidobacteriaceae bacterium | reverse complement strand
AAAAGCCCCAGGCGCACGATGCCGCCCGCCCGGCACCCGCCACCACTGCGGGCTCTCACCGCCCGGGCTTCCGGTTACCCGGTGTCGCAAAGCCCCGCCATCCGACCCAGGTTGGCCTTGACGCAAGTCGTTTCGGCCGGTTCGTCAAGTTGGTCTTTCTGGCGCGCGCCGTAATGTCTTGAGCGGCGGTGTCTGTCCAGGTCAGCCTGCGTGTGCGGGCACCAATAACGAAACCAATCCAAATGAGTGGAAGTACGCAGTTGTCCCCCAATCGGGGTAGCCCAACTAATAGTCTCTCCGGTAGCCCGCGTCGGGTGTGCTCACTTGGCGCGTGCCTGTCGGGAGTGCCCCACTGATCCGGCTTCGTCGTGGAACGGTGGAGTGATCCCGTCAGGCTCGGTTTGGCCCCACCCCTTGGGTCTTGGCTGGGCCGGTCCCCGATCCTCCGGCGGGGACCTTCCTCGAAATGCAAGGAAGTCAGTCGATGAGCGCCGCACATTCTGCGAAGTCCACGTCAGCCCTGTCCCTCGCCAGCGTCTTCAAGCGCCTGCCGCGCGCCGTGGTCAGGCCGGTGGCGCTGTTGACAGCGGGCGCGATCGCGCTCGGGGGGGTGACCCTCGCCCAAAGCTGGATGAGCTCGGATGAAGCCCAGGCCATCACCTACAGCAACGGTTTTGACGGCGTCTTCAAGAGCAACCAGCTCTGGCTGATCACGGCTACGAACAGCACCTTCCGGGCATGGGACGACCCGCAGGCTCTCACCTCGTCCAACTTCACCACGCCAACTACGAGGTTCACCACCAGCGGCAGCGTCAACGGCACCGGTGGTTCGGGTGAAGAATCCATCGCGGTGGGCCCCGTGTTCAAAGGAGGTGCCAACGGCACCGACAACGTGCTTCACATGGTCAACTGGGCGACAAGCGGTTCCGGCAACGTGTTTGTCTCGGGTTGGTATCCCGGCCTTCCCCTGAACGGTTACCCGCACGGCGGCTTCCAGAACTCCACCGCCGTCAATGGGAACAGCACGCTGCAGGGCGTCTGCAACGGCAATGGCACCGGGAATGGCTGGGGATCAAGGTACTCCGGCGAGATCAACCAAAAGAACGGCTACGTGTATATCGTCGGCGGCGGCGCCACCCCCTCCATCGACAGTAGCCTGAATTTCGAATTCCACGCCGGCATCTTCCGAATCAACGCCCACACTCTCACGACAACATGCATGACGGCTGTCAAGACCGTCACGGGGGCCAACGGCCGGACCATCAACCAGCAGTGGTCTGACTTGGGAAATGGATCGATAACAGGAAACTGGGACGGCTCTTCCGACATGGCTATCGACGCCAACGGCAACCTCTACCTGTTCGCGCGCAACGGCAGCAGCGCCCACGCCTTGATTCGCTTCAGCGTGCCGCACGATTCGAATGGTGATCCCGTGCCCGGGGGTGCCTGGACTTACTCAATCGTGAAGGCGTTTCCCGGGACTGTCACGAACGATGACAGTGTGTACGGCATGGCCTTCATGGACGGCGCGCTCTACACCCAGCAGTCCGGGTCAACGAACCGGATCCGTCGGTGGGACACGTTGTCCGGCAATATGACGGTGCTGGGAACAATGTCAGGAATTGGAAACGCTCGCGACCTGGCCGGAGCGCAGATGGCGCCGGTCATCGAAGGCCGCGTCTACCACGACGTGAACGGCGACGGCGAATACGTGGAAGGGCAGGACACCCACCTCCCGAACATGACGCTTGAGTTCTTCCAGAACACGGGCACGGAGGATGCCCCGGCATGGACCAAGCGCGGCAACCTGATAACGGACTCCGAGGGCCGTTATTCCGCCCTGATCAACGACGCTGAAGGCGACTACCTGGTCCGCTTGTTCCAGCCCACCATCAACAACGTGAAGGCGTATCAGACGTTCGCTCGCGCTGATTCGTTCCCTGGCGGCGCAGGCACCAACGCTGGCGTCAACACGGTTCAGCCCTATTGCGCCACCGAAGACGCTGATTATCAGCTAGTTCCGCTCGATGCCGCGACGAACGGCTGGGTCTCCTGCTACGGCGCGCGCCGCGACGGCATTGACAAAGCGCCCACCAACATGTCTGTCGGTGCTGCCCAACCGGTTCTAAGTGACGCCTACGGCGCTGCCATGGTCTCACGGGTGAAGATGAACACCTGGGCGTCGGTGGTCTCGGCGGACTTCGGCGTCTCCGCTGCCCAGTCATGGGGCGACGCTCCCTCGCCATACTTGACCAAGTATGCGGAGGGGGGGCCCTACGCCACTCCCCGCGTCGGCGCCACCCCTCGCCTCTACCTGGGCGACATCGCCGGCGTGGACGCGGACGGCGTGCATGACCCAGAGTCCAACGCGCGCGTGAGCGACGACGGCTTCGAAATCGCGCCGTACAAGGACAACCAGTTCACGGACGCTGATTTCGTGCCGGCGCAGAGCTATATCATGACTGCCGGCGACTGGTACCAATTGCGGGCTAAAGTCTCTGGAGAGCCGGATTACGTCGCTGCCTCCAACGTCCGGGGCTGGATGACGGGCATCACCAACAACGCCGCAGATCAGGGTTGGACCACGCGCATATTGGGCGTCACGGACGGTAACGCTGGGCCCAACGTGGACGGCTACGTCACCCTCCCCTTCCAGGCACCGACGGTCACCGCCGCGCATGTTCCTGTATATGCGCGCATCCGCGTATCGGATTACCCGGGCATCATGGCGAACACCCGGCCGGAAAACGCAGCTGCCGCGGTGCAATACGGCGAGATCGAGGACTACCAGCTTTCGGTTGCGACCTCGGTGGCGAAGATCCAGGCCCGGACCCTGGGCAATGTGCCTGCCAACGTCGCTCTGTCGGTCAGCAATGTGGTCAATCAGGCGCCGTCGCGGACCAGCACCACCATCACGACTGACAACTCGAGCGCCTTCATGGCCTCGCGGGACATGCATGCCGTCCAGAACCGGAACAACCCCGTCACCATCACCACGCAGCATGTGGGCGCGACCGATGCGACCAGCCTCAGCGGCTGGAAGCTCAGCGCCCGGGCGGATGACACCTACTGCTGGGACACCAAGGGGAGCCCGGGCAACCAGGCCGACCGCGTGGCGACATCGGTCAATTCCGCTGCCGGAACATTCACTGTCAGTCCGCCTTCGGGTGGCCAGCTCCCTGGAAACTTCGCCTGCCGGGTGACCTATATCCCGTCGGCCGTTCTAGACCAAGCGACGGTCACGGCTGTGCCCTCGGACAACGAATCCGACCCGCTGTTGGTGGCCGAAGGCCATTCTGACGTGAAGCTGAACGTCACGGGAACTGTGCGGGATGATCGCGGCGTCGCCCACACCCTGCCCGCTTATGGCCAGCCGGTCGTCCTGAATCTGGCGCCGAAGGACGGCACCTTGGCGACTGCCACGGGCGCACGTTTCGAGTACTTGGACGGGGCCGACTGGGTTGCCGCTGGCCAGAGCTACACCTGCATCATTGGTGACAACGCTGATTGCAATGTCCCTGTCAGGGTCGTGGCCACGCGCCTCGGCGGATACGACTTGAGCGCGACCGTGGATGGCGGGTACGTCCCCAACGCCGATGGGAGTGGGGCCACCGACCAACACCCAGTCCCGATCTGGTTCACTTTCCTGCCTCCAGATGAGAGCCAGTCGAAGTTCGAGATCACGTCCACCGGGCAGAAGTTCATATCCGCCACTAATGGGACCGATGCGGACGAGTACCACACCGCCGTCATCACCCTGAAGGACCGTGAGGGCAACCCTGTCACAGGCGCCGTCGCTGGCTCGGACCCGAAGTTGACCTGGGACTCTTCCGCCCCACCCGCCAACCGTGTCGTCATCACGGAGAACACTGGCGCGGGCGCCGAGGGAACTTATGCCGTCAAGATTTGGTCGGCTGACACTGGCACGTTCGGCGGCAGCTTCAGCGACCTGAAAGTCAAGTACACGACCACTGACGATCCGCCCAAGGTGATCTCGGTGGCCACCACCTCGACAATCGCGTTCCGGACACGTGACCCTGAGGCCGATAGGTCCTCCATGGTTGTTACAACCACCCCCGATCAGTACGCGAACCACGACGCTCCTGGCTCCAGCGTGGCTACTTGGGGCAAGCAGACCGTCACGGTGACCCTCCAGGATTCGGGCAACAACCCGTATCCCGATGCCGTGGCTCGTGGTGCCCTGGTCGCTTCCAGTCCTGATACTGGCGTCTATTTCGGCGCCTTCACCTGCGCCGCTGCGCTCGTTGACAACAAGTGCGTGGCCGGCGTCTACAAGATCGACGTCTATGCGTCATTGGCTGGGGCCAAGAAGGTCGAAGTCACGTACACCTTTGAGAATGGCACCGACACGTTCAAGGTCAAAGAGGCCGGTGCCGACCCCCGCAACGAGTACGTGACCGCAGTCTTCGTCGAGCCGCCAGCCGATCCTGACTATTCGGTCTTCCTGCTCGCTCCCGGCGAGACGACTCCTGGCGACAACTGGGACGATCCCTCAGATGAGCCCGACACGCAAGTCGTCACGCACGATGTCGGCGGTGCCTACCACGCGAATGTCCGCGTCTGGGACGCCGGGCGTAACAACCCAGTCCCGAACATACCGATTCGCTTGGCATTGTCGAATGATCCGGCTGCTGCGCTTTCTTGCGCCGCCCGCTTCGCCGCCAACGGTGCCACCACGATTCAGCAGCCTTCGAACGCGGCTGGCAAGTTCGGGCCGGAGATCAATTCGGCTGTCGCGGGCACCTGCGTGGTCACGGCCGAGATCCAAGTCGATCAGGTGAACAACGTCTGGGCGCCGATCAAGGGTTCACCGAAGACTTTGACTTGGCAGGACAGCGGCATCGACTCTGCGGACTTCACCGTCTCAACAGCCGGGGTCGTTGCCAACGGGACTGACACGGGCACCATCACTGTTCACGCAATGAATGCAAACGGCACTCCCAACACGACTGGTGCGGGCAGCATCGCGGCGTCCTGCGACAAGTCGAGCGTGTGCCACATGGCATTCAGTGCTTTCACGCATTCCAGCACCACACCAGGCGAGTACACCGCCACTTTCACCGGCACGGCGAGCAGCCCGACAGCGAACGATTGGAAGATCAAGGTCAGCGCTGGAGCGATTCAGGACGTCCCGCTTGTTTCGGGAGGCAACGACGTCGCCAACATGATCCCCGGCCCGGTGCTCGCGTCCGCCTCCTGGTTGATCCAGCCGAACGGCACCAAGGTCGCTGACGGCCAGGAAGCCTTCGATGTGCGGCTCCATGCGCGGGACGAGTACAACAACGATGTCGCGAACGGCACCCCGGTGACGTTCCACATTCCGGTTGGGACGAAATCCGGGTCCTATGTTGGGCCCATTGACGTGCCGGCCACCACAATCAGCGGTTATGCGACCATCTCGGTGACCTCTACTGTGGCCACCGACCCTGCCAACGAGCCGCCCAACTACCATGTCGTGACCGCCAAGATCGGTGCTGACAGCGTCGTGGATGTGCGTAATGCCCTCGAAGCCGAGACGCCGTTGGCGCGTAACGACGGTGAAGTCTGGTTGGAGTATGTGCCAGCGGCTAATCCTCCGGCGGACGCGTCGTGGCTGGTCCAGCCTTCTGGCACGGCAGTGGCGAACGGTTCCGCCACCCTGGCGGTGCGGGCGCACATTCAGGACTCGAACGGCAACAACGCCGCGAACGGCACCCCGGTTGTCTTCACGATCCCCGCGGGAACCGCGGTTGGCTCGACATCTGGTCCCGCGGCGATCCCCGCCACGACCACTGGCGGTTACGCCACCATCCTGGTGACCTCCGAGGTCGCGACGGATGCCGCGAACGAGCCGCCCGCCTATCACGTGGTCACCGCCAAACTCGGCGCTGCCTCCGTGGCGGCGGTCCGCGACTCCGATGAGACTCCCACCGCCATCCGAAACAACGGCGAGGTGCAGTTGGAGTACACACCCATTGCTGATCCGCAGCCCGGCACGGCATGGCTGGTCCAGCCCGCTGGCACGGCTGTGGCCAACGGCAGCGCCACCTTGGAGGTCAAGGCGCATGTCCAGGACGCCAAGGGCAACAACGCCGCCAACGAGACCGCGGTGACGTTCCACATCCCAGCTGGCACCACGTCTGGCACATTCACTGGCCCGGCCGACATCCCAACCACCACCACTGGCGGCTATGCCAGCATCTTGGTGAGTTCGGAAGTGGCGACTGACGAGGCCAACACCACTGCCTACCATGTGGTGACGGCCCGCCTCTCGACCGGCTCGATCACAAATGTGCGGAACTCTGACGAGGACGCAACTCCGCTGGTGCGCTCGAACGGCGAGGTCTGGCTGGAATACACTCCTGCCTCGAATCCGCCTGCGGACGCGTCGTGGCTGGTGCAGCCGAGCGGTTCGGCAGTTGCCAACGGCACCGTCACGCAGGACGTGAAGGCGCACATCCAAGACTCCAAGGGCAACAACGCCGCCAACGGGACGGTGGTGACGTTCCGCATCCCGGAGGGGACCAAGTCGGGGAGCGTCGTTGGCCCCAATGATGTGACGGCGACCACCGTATCGGGCATTGCGACTATCGCAGTGAGCTCCACGGTGGCCACCGACGGCGTCGATTCGCGACCGACCTATCATGCTGTCACGGCACGGATAGACGCTGGCGCGATCTCGACAGTCAAGGATGTCGCTGAGGCGCAGACTCTCCGCAACAACGGCGAAGTGCAGTTGAAGTTCGACAACCCGGATGTCGATCCGGCGGAGTCTTGGCTGATCCAGCCGGATGGCACGAAGACCGCCAACGGTACCGACTATTTCACGGTTTCGGTCCATGCCAAGGGCGATAGCGTCAACAACGCCGCGGACGGCACCAATGTGACCTTCCAGGTTCCGGCTGGCGCCACGGCGACTGCCGGTGCGCAGACCGTGGTCGGACCGAATCCGATCACGGTGGGGACGGTGGCCGGTTACGCGTCCGTCCAGGTGACCTCGACCGTGGCGACTGACGCCGCCAACGAGCCGCCTGAATACCATGTGGTGACGGCGACCGCCGGAGGCGGCGCGATTCAGAACGTGCGCAACGCCGCCGAGGCCGCGCAAACTATCCGCACGGATGGCCAAGTCTGGCTGGAGTACACTCCTGCCTCAAATCCGCCCGCGGACGCGTCGTGGCTGGTGCAGCCCTCCGGTTCGGTGGTGGCGAACAGCGGAGACACCCTGGACGTGAAGGCGCACGTCCAAGACGCCAGAGGCAACAATGCCGCCGATCACACGGTAGTCAGCTTCTCGATCCCCGCGAA
The DNA here is from genome assembly GCA_031266115.1 of Bifidobacteriaceae bacterium. Taxonomy (GTDB): domain Bacteria; phylum Actinomycetota; class Actinomycetes; order Actinomycetales; family WQXJ01; genus JAIRRT01. The sequence goes on along the minus strand of JAISBQ010000353.1, from coordinate 3,799 downwards.
CACCGCGGTCGGCGCCACAACTGGTCCTGCCGTTATCCCAGCCGAGACTGTGGGCGGCATCGCCACCATTTCGGTGACGTCAACCGTCGCGACAGATGGCGTTGACGGGCACCCGACCTACTATGTGGTCACTGCCACAGTGGCCAGCGGCCAGATCTTGAAGGTGCGTAACGCCGCTGAAGACGCGACTCCGTTGGTGCGCGAGAACGGCCAGGTGCAACTCAAGTTCGACAACCCGGACGTTGTCGATCCGGCCGAGTCATGGCTGATTCAGCCGGACGGTGACCAACTGGCCAACGGAACTGATGCTTTGACCGCTTCTGTGCATGCCAAAGCCGATTCCGTCAACAACGTCAAGGACGGCACTTCGGTGACGTTCCACATCCCAGCTGGCACAACTTCTGGCACCTACACCGGCCCGGCTGACGTTCCGGCGACCACCACTGCGGGTATCGCGAGCATCTTGGTGACCTCGACCGTGGCTACCGATGCCGCCAACGAGCCGCCAGCGCACCACGTGGTGACAGCGGAGGTCGCAGCCGGTCAGATCATGGCCGTGCGCGACTCGGCCCAGACCGCGACTCCCTTGGTCCGCAACAACGGCGAGATCTGGCTCGAGTACACCCCGTTGCCTCCGAATCCTGGTACGTCGTGGATAGTGCAGCCCTCTGGTTCAGCGGAAGCGAACGGCTCTGACGCCATAACTGTGAACGCTGTCGTGAAGGACGCCCAGGGCAACAACGTCAAGGACGGCACGCAAGTCCGCTTCCACATCCCCGCGGGCACTAGCTCTGCCGCCAACGCTGGCCCGAATGACATTGTCGCGACCACCACAAATGGGGTGGCGTCGATCCCAGTCACGTCCAGCACGGCCAATACGACGGCCAATCCGTACTATGCGGTCACCGCCCAGATGCGCGAGAACGCGCAGGCGGCATGGGTCGCAGTCACGATCGTGAAGGATGAATCGGGCACTGTGATCACCGGTCAGGGGAGCGAAGCGCGCTTGGTCTTCGGCGCTGGCCCAGTCGCCGAAGGCACATCGTGGCTGGTGCAGCCAGACGAGCCCAACCCGGGCGTCATCGCGAACGGCACCGCCACGCAGACCGTCAAGGTCCACGCCAAGGACGCATCCGGGAACGATGCCGGAACAGGCACCATTGTGTTCCACGTTCCGTCTGGCTTGTCAGTGAACGGCCAAGCTGGTCCGCGGGATGTCGAGGTCGCTGTCGCAGCGGGCTGGGCTCAGATCGAGGTGGCCACCAAGGTCGCGGCGGGCAGCCCGTACAGCATCACGGCATCGGTCAAGGGCGCTGGTGCGATCACCCAGGTCAAGAATGCTCTTGAGACGTCTGTGCTGACCGGTCGCGATGACGTCCGGCTGACCTTCGTACCCGGACCGGTCGACCCGGTTGGGACAGCAGCTTCGCTGACCGTTGACCCGGAGCCGAAGCGGGCCGATGCCGTTGCTTCAGTTCCGGCCTACATGACCATTCAGGACGTTGATGGGAATCCGATCGCGGGCCTCACCGGTTGTTCGTTCGAGCTGATCTACGACGGCACGGATGGAGCCCGTTTCGGCAACGCGGGAACCGGCGGCAAGACGACTACTGTCACCACGCCCTCGGGCGCCGACGGCCGGTGCACGGTTGACATTAGGAGCTATCATGAAGGCTTCTATCCGGTAAAGGGCATCTATAGCAGCGGCCAAGGGGCACCTGTGGAGTCGCCAGGTCCTCTCGAGGATCGCCCAGTCGCGACTTTCAGCAACGTGCCGATCAACGCGTTTGAGTCTGAGTTCAAAGTCGAACCCACGGTGGGCAACCACTCGGCTGACCGTGTGGTGGCGGACGGCAGCGATTCGTACACGGTGACGGTTTACACGCGTAACGCGGATGGCGGCATCGTCACCGGTCAGTCCGTCAGCGTGTGCTACGCGCTGGTGCCCGGCGGCACGCCCGACTGCGAGTCGGTCATCGCCGGGGCAGGCAGCAACCCGGCGGGCACGGCCACCCGTCAACTCAAGACCACCACGGCCGGGACCTATGCGATCGACGTCAAGGTCGCTGGCGCCCCCATCGCCACGACTCCACGGGGCAGTGAGATCTCGGTCTCGCGGGACTTCGTCGCTGGTCCCGTCGCGAAGAGGGAGGTCAAGTACTCAGAGGGCACGGCCAAGGTGAGCAACATTGGCCAGCATTCCGCGGAGGTCACTCTGTATGACGCGAACGACAACCTGGTCTCGGGCCAAAACGTCGTGTTCATCCTGAGCGCTCCGACCCTTGGGCATTTCGTCAACACGGATGGGATTTCCCTGGGCTCGGGCAACCAGTCCGTGACCACTTCGGTGACCGGCAAGGCGACCGTGCTGATCAGGAATTCGGGCACGGTCGACGAAGACGTGATGCTGGCTATCCGTGAAGGCAGCGCTGGTGGCGCGATCATCGGAGACAATCCCACCCACACGTTCCAGTTCAGGACGGGTGGGGCGTCTCCCGATAGGTCCACCTTCGTGATAACCCCGGACCCGACGGTGACTGCGAACCAGTTGGTGGCCAATGGGTCGGCTGCGTACACGGGCGTTGTGACCGTGCGTGACGACGACGGCGTGCCCCTGAGCGGCAGCGCTGTCACCTTCGACTTCAACCAGCCTGGTGTGACGGTCTCGCCCGCCGGTCCGTACACCACTGACATCAACGGACAGGTGACGGTTTCCTTCCGGTCCACTTCGGCGAACACCTACCGGGTGAACGCGGATGTGGGTGGCGGCAACGCCCGGCCTGAGAACCAGACGATCACCTTTGTTCCGGGCGCGCCAAGCGCGATCCGGTCCACCCTGGAGGTCACTCCCGGTCAGGCTTTGGCGAACGGCACCACTCCGCACAATGCGTGGGTGGTCGTCAGAGACGCGAACGGTAACCCGGTCCGAACTGCGCAGGATGTGTTCTTCACGGTTGAGACCGGTGCTGTCGGTATTGAAGGCCCGACCATCACCCCGACCTCCGCGGTCGTGGAGTCTTGCGACTTCTCCGCAGCCGACAAACCAGAGTGGTGCACCGCCACCGGCATGGCGCAGGTGACGATCAGGTCGAACGAGCCGGGCACGTTCAAGGTAAACGCCTATCTAGGCACCACGGCTGTGGATGCGAACAGAGTCGCCCAGTCGCCGCAGGATATCCAGTTCTCGGCGGGAGAGCCGGATCCGGCGCGGTCGTCGCGGACGGTCTCGCCAGACACGGACGCCACGCCCACATTGAAGGTGGAGGCGAACGGAAATGGCAGCTACCTGGTTGAGACCACCATCATCTCGACCGAGGGAATCCTGGTCGATAAGGCCAATGTGCGGTTGGTGCTGGTCGAGGCCGGTTCGCCGGTCCAGGTGACCCCGTTGGATTCGGACGATCCGCAACTCACCGGCGTGCCGATGTCCGATCATTACGGTAAGTATTCGTGGACCCTGACATCAATTCCCGAGGGTGACTACTCCGCGCGCGTGGAGGTCCGGGCGAACGGTCAGTGGAATCTGGTCGGAGTGCCCGTGAAGCTTGGCTTCAAGGGCGGCGAAGTGAACGACGCCAACTCGTGGTTGGTGGAGCCTGACGGCACTCGTATCGCGAATGGCACATCTGAGTTCACAGTCCAGGCCGTGGCCAAGGACAGGTCCGGTAATGCGGCCACCACTGGTCAGGTTGTGTTCGGTGTGCCGGCGGGTGTGACCGCGGTGGGCGCTGGTTCTGGTGGTTCGGATGTGGCGGGCCCGGCCGACGTGCCGGTCGACGTGGCGGCGGGGTCCGCCGCC
>JAISBQ010000262.1 GCA_031266115.1 Bifidobacteriaceae bacterium | reverse complement strand
CTACACGGTGACCGCACAGAACTTTGGTCCATCCGACGCCCTGGCGGTCAAGGTGTTCGATGACCTCGCCGCTGCGGGCCTGACCGCGGACGGTTCCACGGGGGTGGTCACCGACCGTGGCACGTGTACCGTCACCACCGACCCCCCATTCGCGGTGACCTGCAACATCGGAACCCTGCCCGGCCCGTCGAAGCCTGGTAACGCCGGTGCCATGGCGACAATCACCATCACCGGCGCCCTGGTGCCCGCCAATGCCGGCATGGGGTCGATCGCCAACGCGGCCTCCATGACGTGTGGGGGCGACCCCTGCCCGGCCCCGCCCGGCCCCGACCTGCACCCGGACACGCCGCCGGTGCACAGCGACGTGACGGCCTCAGCGGATCTTGCTGTGGTCAAGACTGCCGACAAGAGCGCGCCCGTTCAGGGCGAGACGGTGACCTACACCGTCACCGTGACCAACAACGGGCCGTCCACGGCGGCCGGAGTGGTGCTCCGCGACGCGCTGCCCGGTGGCATGGATGTCCAGTCGATGGTCATGTCCGCTGGCGTGGCCGGTCACTGCGAGCCGACAGCGGCACGCTGCGTGATCGACGACATGGAGCCCGGGGAGACCTCAAGGGTCGTCATCAAGGGTGACGTGGGTGCCGACGGCCTGGCGGACTACACCGAAACCGCCACCGTGTCCGCGAGTACCGACGATCCTGTCCCGGACAACAACGTCGCCACGTGGACCCATAGCAACGACCCCCAGGCGGATCTGGGCATCGTCAAGACGTCCGCCTGGGTGTCCGACGGACCGGTCGCCGCGCCGGTCGCGGGAGCGAGCGGCGAGTACCACCTCTCGGTGACCAACCATGGCCCCGACAGTGCGGCAAGCCCGGTGGTGATCACAGACACCGTCCCCGTGGGTCTGACCGTCGATCCTGACGAGCTTCCGGCCCAGTGTTCAGCGGCAGGACAGGTCGTGACCTGCACGCTCCTTGTCGGAGGTGCATGGTTGGCGGGAACGACACAGACATACACCATCCCCGTGATCGTCTCGCCTGACATCCCGGCCCACACCCCGCTCATCAACACCGCGACGGTCACCTCTGCCACCGCCGATCCCACCGCGGCGAACAACGCCGCCACGATCACCGACGTGGTCACCGCGCAGACTGACCTCGCCATCGACTATCGGATCGGCTACGGGATCGGCGGGACCTACCCCGATTACACCCTCATCACCGAAAAGCCGCCAGGCGCCTACCTGGGGTCGGGGTCGACCCGGTATGTCGAGATCACGGTGACCAACAACGGGCCCTCCACTGCTCACGACATCCAGATCCTGTCCAACGTCGCCATCACTGCGATCCCCGACCAGGCCTCGTTCCCGTACTTCTGCCGGGCGGTCAACCAAGAACTGATCTGCTCGCTCAACGACTCGGTCCTGGAGGACGTTCGCAACCTGGCTCCTGGCCGGCACATGTCGTTCTTTGTCCCGTTCACCATCACTCCCGACACACCGGCCGGAACGTTCGAGGACTGCGGCCGCTTGTCATCGTGCGCAGATGGTCCCGGGGGATGGGCCACAGTGACCACCTCGACGCCCGACGCGAATACCGCCAACAACCTCGACACCGAGGGCCTCGATATCGCCACGCCGCAGACCGATCTTCGTATGACGAAAATGGCGCTCACCACTATCCCGAACCCGGACGAGCCGAGCCCCGCGCATGACTCCTATGTCGCCGGTCAGAAGTTTGGCTACCGGATTGACCTGTGGATACCGGCGACCTACAACGCTGTGGAGGACATCGACGAAGCGGTGGCCGATGCCGCGAACGTCAGCGTGACCGATGAGGTTCCCTCGGGTTTCTCGATCACCCAGGTCAGCGCATCGCAAGGGACATGCACCACGGTGACAACCCCGGTTCCCGAGGTCACGTGTTCCCTCGGTACCGTCCGGGCCTCGACCAGCGTCGCCAACCCCCGGACGGTCACGGTCTATGTCTATGGCACGATCGACCCCGGCGTGGTCGCCGAGATCAGCGGAGGCAGCGGCGCCGTCAACACCGCGACGGGAGAGTCGTCGACCACGGACCTTGGCGGTGGTGCCACGCGCGTCGAAGCGACCGCCGCCACGGATGTCATCCAGCAGGGCGACCTCCAGGCCACCAAGCTGGCCGACGCCCCCGTCTCCCACGCCGGCGCCGGCGTCGGGTACACGGTCACCACCCTGAACAACGGGCCATCGGATGTGGACAATCCCGTGATCACCGACACGCTGCCCGAGGGACTCACGCTCAATGCGGCGTTGTCGCCAGGGTGCAGTGTCAGTGACGTCGATGAGGACACGGGTCGGCAGGTGGTGAGGTGTCTCCCGCAGGTCGATGGCTTGACCGTCACGACCATCGAGGCGAACACGTCGATCAACACGCGGATCGTGGCCACGTCGGATCCCCGCGATGTGCGCCCCTACTGGTGTCCCGAGCAGGACCAGGTGAATGGGGCGCAGTGTCCCGAGGTCCTGCCTCCCGACGACGAGGCGGGCGTATCTCCACGGGAACTGGTCAACGATGTCGCAGTCACGGCATCGACCACGGACACGAACCCCGACAACAACACGGCCAGCGCGACCACCACCATGGAAATGCTGGCAGATATCGCGGTGACCGCATCGGTGAGTACGGACACGCCATCGGCAGGGGCGATCGTCACCTACACCCTCAACGGCGTCAACTATGGTCCCTCGGCGCTGGACTACCCGGTGGTGGAGTCAACGTTCCCCCCCGGTTTCGAGGTGGTCGATATCACCGAGCCATACATGAACTGTGGGGTGATCCACACGGGGACCGGGGCTGAGGGCGTCGATACGGTTCGGTGCGTCGGGTGGCCAGTGACGCCAATTCGCGACTCATTCCAACCCGGTATCACCGTGCCCGGCACGGTCACGGTGCGGATCCCCGCCGACGCCCAGGCCGGGCCTTACACCGCCACGGCACGGGCCTATTCGCGCGTGCCAGCGCAGTGTCCCGACCCCGCGGCCACCGGAACCTGCGAATCCGACTACTCCAACAACGCCACGTCGGTCACCGTCAACGTGGTGCGGGTCGCCGACACCGCGATCGTCAAACGTCTGGTGAGCCCGGTTCCCATCGAGGCGGGTCGCCCTGTGATCTACGAAATGGAGGCCAGCAATGCCGGCCCCTCACTGGCCACCGATGTGACGATCTCCGATAGCGTGCCCGAGGGCTTGACCTATGTGTCAGGGGCGGTTGTCGATGGTGACGAGTGCTCGTCACCGCAGGACGTGGACGAACAGAATGTGGTCCGTTGCCAGGCCGGAGCGCTGGCCATGGGACAGACCGCGACAGCCCGCCTGGTCTTCCAGGTCGATCAGGACTTCACCGGGGAGATGTGCAACACCACACTCGTGGGATCGGGCGCGCTCGACCACGATGTCGACAACAACTCCTCGACGGCGTGTTCGCCCACCGTGACGCCGGTGGCCGATGTCGGCGTCGAGGTCGCCGCGACGCAGCCCCTGGTGGAGGAGGGAAGCGCCACCGTCTACACGGCCACCGTCACGAACCACGGACCGTGGGACACCACGGGCACGGTGGTCACCTTCACCGTTCCCACCGAGCTGACCAATCCTGTGGTGAGCTCCGTGAGCCGCTCCGATGGCGCCACCCTCGCTGCATGCACCGCCGCTGGCCGCGTGTTCACCTGTCCCATCGGCGACTTGGCCATGGGTGAGACCGTCGACTACCGGATCGGCGGTGACGCCAATGCCGCGGCCGGGACCGCTCTGGTGCTGCAGGCCGTGGTCACCCACGATCTGATCGACACCGTCCCCGACGACGACATGTCCCAGGCGACCGTGGTGGTGGAGGGCGATCCTGGGCCAAGTCCGAGCGGTGGGTCGAGTGGAGATCCCAGTGGTGGGTCGAGCGGTGATCCCAGTGGAGATCCGAGCGGTGGATCGAGTGGTGATCCCAGTGGAGACCCGAGCGGCGGACCGAGTGACGGATCGAGTGGAAACCCCAGCGGTGGGCCCAGCGGGGGTCCGAGTGCTGGCACGGGTCCGAGTGCTGGCACGGGTCCGAGCTCAGGCCCAGGCAACAGCCCAGGTCCGGGCGGCGGATCGACTCCGAGCGAGGGCCCAAGCACGCCCGTGGGATCCAGCCCTACGGATAGCCCGACGCGTGCCGGCGGCGACGGATCGGACGGGTCTGGCGGGTCCAACGGATCGGGCGCCGCTGGCAGCTCCGGTG
>JAISBQ010000260.1 GCA_031266115.1 Bifidobacteriaceae bacterium | reverse complement strand
GCAGCCCGACGCTGCCTCAAACGCCACATCACCCGCCAACTCCACCGCCAACTCCCCCACATCCTCCTTGACAACCACCCATAGAAGGGTCGGCGCAGGTCGGCGTAGGTCCGGTCCCGTGGCGGGCGTGAGGTTTGCCCCAGCTCGCGACATAGATAGAGCATGAAGCACTTTGGCCAGTCGGCCGATACCGTTGGTCGGGTGAGGCCGGTCGGTGCCCAGTCCATGGACCACGTCACACTGACAGCCGACGGATGTCGCGCCCCTTCGCGTGGTCCAATTGCCACCGCCCCGGCCGCGCCGGTCGTATCCACGCCGCCGCCTCGGTCCGCGCCTTTCGCGGACCCCACCCCTGCGGCTACTCCCGCGGACACCACCGACCGCGACCCTGTCACCCGCACCTCTCCCACCGACCGCGACTCCATCGCCCCGATTCCCACCCCTAGCGCCCCATCACCCACTCGCGACGCCGCATTCGCCGGGCTGTTTCGCGCTCAGTACCCGCGCATTCAGGCGTATCTCCATCGCCGCACCGGCAACCCGGAGGAGGCACGGGATCTCGCCGCCGAGGTGTTCCGCCTCGCATGGGAGCGCAGCACCGGCCCGAATCCGCCGGCGCCGATCCCACCCACACCGGGATGGCTCTTCGTCACAGCACGCAACGTGCTCGCCAACCACCTAAGGAAGGCGGCGACGGGGGAGAGGTTGCGGGTCGCCATCGTCGGGGAGATGGCCCGCCAGCCGCTGCGGGGCGCGGTCCCTGGACCTGAGTCCCCAGGTCACGACCCGTCCGACCGTGTCCTCGCGATCCTTGCCACCTTGCCCGAACCTCAAGCCGAACTCCTGATGGCCCACTACTGGGACGCCTTGTCCGGTGCCGAATGCGCCGCGCTTCTCGGCTGCTCGATCCCTGCGGTGTGGATGCGCCTCAGTCGCGCCCGCGCCGCCTTCCGACTCGCCTATACCACTGTGGAGGACTTCCTATGATCCGCATCGCCGCTCTCCTGCGCGCCGCCAATCCGGTCCCGCGCACCGCACCGCGCCCGCCCCTGGACTCCCGCGCTCGCGCCGAACTGTTCCGTTACGTGCCGCCTTCCACGAAGACCGACGATGGCGCCCCGCGCCTCCGCCCGTCTCGCACAGCCCGCTGGGTGTGGGTGGGCGCCACCGTGGCCGGTGCGACGGCATTGACCCTGGGGATGGTATTCCTCGTCCCAGGCGCCGGGCCGACCGCGAGCGCCGACATCGCCACGGCGCGCGTGGTCGAGGGGTTCCCGGCCCCGACAGCCGATGACCCCGAACAGTGGACCGCGGGCGCCGTGGTCCAACTCGACGAACCGGATGGGACCACGCGCCTGGTCAAGGTGTGGGTTCAGCCGCGCGCGGGCGACGAGTGGGCCCAGCAGGGCGACGAACTGACGTATCGGCGCTCCGATGATGGTCTGTGGATCGCCGAGAACCACGAGGACGACAACGTCCCGCCGGCCGCCGTCATCCCCGCACTGACCGTGGACAGGGATAACGGCGCCGTCAGGATTCAGCTAGGGACCGGGCCCGATGCTCCGCAGGCTCCCATTGCCCCACCCGTCGGCGGGGGTGGAGTCGAGTTGTCCACCCCGCCGGCCCCGAGCGGTACTCCGAGCACCGGCGGAGGCGATGAGTCGGGAGCCATGGACCGGCCGTGGGGCGAGGAGGGACCGGCGACCGATGACGCCGCACCGATGACGGTCACGACCGATGACGCCGCCCAAGCTGAGCGTGAGGCCCAGGCCATCGCCAAAGCCACGGCTCAGGCCGTCGCCGCTGCCGAAGCCGAAGCCGAAGCCCAGGCTCAGGCCGACCGGGCGCGCGCGATGCAGACCCTCACGCCGCCTCCGACCGGTGACGCCGGCGGTGGGACGAACTTCCTCGACGACAGCGACATCATGAACACACCGCTCACGCCACCCAGCTTTCAAGCCGCCATCCCGACGGGTGAACCCGTCGTGGTCCCCCCGGTGACCACCGACGTTGCCCCAGGTCCACAGATCACCGTTCCCGAGGGAGCAGTTCGGACCGTCCCGGACGACGATGAGGCCGAGTCGGAGTCCGAATCCGGCGCCCATCGCGGACTCGTCGCCGACGCCGACGCTCAGGGTGGGCCACTGGGATCGCACGACCCGTCCTATGCGGTCATGGTCGACAGCTTCATCGCTGTTCATGGGGTCGGACCGGACGCAGTGCCGTGGTTCCTGCGGGTCTTTACCCCTCCTGTCGATCTTGATGGACAGTTGGTGACCGCGGCCTTGGGCACAACCGCCGAGGACGACGGCGCGGCGGTCTTCTATGCCCAGGCCGATGGCGATGACCTGAACGCGATGCGCAGCGCCCTGGCCCGCCTCGATGTCACACCGGACGGCGAGTGGACCGATCCGCAGCTTCGCGGTCTGCTCACGTCGCCGGCCGAGGCTCGGCGGGGCCGGGCCCTTCAGACCGCACCGTCGCCTGTCCCCGACAGCGACGCGTCCCCGGACAGCTTCCCCGGTCCGAGCGCCACGCCGAGCGGCGACCCGCAGATGTACACCGACGGCTCGCAGTGGACACTCGATCCGAGTCCCGGACCAAGTGCCAACTCACGGTCGTGGAGCCCCCGCGATGTCGACGACTGCATCACCCGTGTCGCGGGGGCGACCGAAGACGCGTTTGTTCGGATCACCGACGGCGACCGGATCGTGTGCGTCGATGTCAGCCCCAGCCCCGAGGATAAGGACGTCGCCACGAGCCTATGTCCCCAGTTCGAGGTCACCGACGGAACCATCACGGTGGAGCCGGGCGACGCCATCGGCATCATCGACCCGGAAGGCCGCTGCGTCTACACCGAGATCACACCGGGGCCGCTCACACCGACTTCCGGCCCGCAGGACTCCTCGCCGACCACGGACCGGTAGACCGCCATCGTCCGCCTCGCGACCGCCTGCCAGGTGAAGT
>JAISBQ010000119.1 GCA_031266115.1 Bifidobacteriaceae bacterium | reverse complement strand
GGCGCCCCGCGGTCGCCGGACCGTGGTTCTGTGGCGACCACCCGCCATCGGCGGTACCGAGGACGCGACGAAGAAAGCGGTGGGTGTGGCCCCGGATGCCTCCGAGATCTCCGAGCCTTCCCCTGACCGATGGCCTGGAATCTCCACGTCCGCGCCCGCCATCGTCGATGGCGACTGGTCCGAAGCCGACCTGACGCCGGCGATCCGAGTGTCCGGCGAGGCGGAGGCCGCGGTGCTGGTGGCCGAGCTGACCACGGCCGGCGCCCAAACGCTGGTCTTCGTCCGCTCGCGGTTCGCCGCGGAGTCCGTCGCCGATGCCGCCAGGAGTCGATGCGCGGCAAGCGCCGGGGGGCGCATAGCCTCCTACCGAGGCGGGTACCTGCCTGAGGAACGACGGCAGGTGGAGGCCGACCTACGATCGGGAGCGCTGAAGGGGCTTGTCGCCACCACGGCACTCGAACTTGGCATCGACATCCCCCGTTTGGACGCCTTGGTGATCGCCGGTTGGCCTGGCACCCGCGCATCGCTGTGGCAACAGATCGGACGCGCCGGGCGGGGCGGAGGAGACGGGCTCGCCGTGTGGATCGCTGGCAACAACCCTCTCGACACCTATCTGGTGGACCATCCCGATGCCGTGTTCGGCGCTCCAGTCGAAGCGACCGTCTTCGATCCCACCAACCCTCACGTCCTGGCACCGCATCTGTGCGCCGCAGCAGCCGAGTTGCCGCTCACGGATGTGGACCTGTCCCTCTTCGGCCCAGGAGCGGCGTCGATTCTTGCTGAATTGACCGAGGCCGGCGTGCTGCGCAGGCGCGCGACCGGCTGGTACTGGCGCCCCACCGAACCGGCCACGTCCCTGACCGACCTGCGCGGCGGAGGCGACGCGACCGTCCAGATCGTCGACGAGGCGACGGGCCGGCTGTTGGGCACTGTCGACTCGCTGCGTGCCGAGTCCACGGTCCACGCCGGCGCGGTCTATGTCCATCAAGGGGCAACGTTCGTTGTGCGGGCTCTCGACCTGGACGCCCTCGTGGCCCTCGTCTACCCGTCGAGACCGCCTTACCGGACCAGAGCGGAGACCCAGACCTCGGTGGCCGTGATCGACGAGCAACGCGCCGATCCGGGGCATGGGTTCGCCTGGCACTTCGGTGACGTTGAGGTGCGGACCCACGTGACCTCATACACGCGCCTTCGCGCCCACGGGGTTGACAGGCTTGATTCGATTCCCCTCGACCTGCCAGAACACGCCATGCGGACGGCATCGGCCTGGCTCACTGTCGAATCCCGCGTCTTCGCCGAAGCGCAGATCAATACGCGCGAAGTCCCCGGTGCACTGCACGCCGTGGAACACACCGCCATCGGGCTCCTGCCGTTGATCGCCACGTGCGACCGATGGGACCTCGGTGGCCTGTCCAGCCCCTCGCACCCGGACACGGGTGGGTCCGTGATCTTCATCCACGACGCCGTGCCCGGTGGCGCGGGTTTCGCCGAGCGCGCCTTCACCGCCCATCGCTCCTTGATGACCGCCGTCCTCGACGTCCTGACCCTGTGTCCGTGCGCAGACGGCTGCCCTTCGTGCGTCCAATCGCCCAAGTGCGGCAATGCCAACCACACACTCGACAAGGCGGCGGCTCGGCGGCTCGTCACGGCCATCACAGAGTCGACTCAAGCGCCGCCCGTGTGAGCGCGACACCGTCAGGGCGGACGCCCGGCCACTGCACGAGCCCACGCTGTCACGCCACCCTGGCTATTGGTGCGCTTCGTGGCAGCGAACGCGACCGTGATCTCGCAGCGCTCACGGTTTGTTGCACATGCAGTCATCTGGGCGCCGTGGGCGCGCGCCACGGCGCTCGCCTGCTCACATGCCGCGATCTCGCCTAGGTGGTCGAGCAGCGCCTGCGCGCCCGCGAGCGCCGCCATATCGGCAGCGGTCTGGGCACGGGCCTTGGCGAGCACGGCGCCGCCCAGCCACAGGACGGCGGCCATGGAGATCGCCACGACCCCGATCAACCCCAACACGAGAACGGTGCCGGCGCCGCGATCCGCGGCGGCTCGCCAAGGCCTTCGGCGTTCCTGGCTCACGCGCAGCCACGGTCGGGTTCACACGCCGCGTGGGCGCTGGCGGCAACCTCGTGCCGGCCCGGAACCGCCAGGTCCCCCCACGCGATCGGCATCGTGACCGTGACGCTCACCATTCCGCCAGTCCGTGCCACGGCGATACGCGCCCGTTCACCGGCGACAGCACTGACCACGCGCGCAATGTCCGCATCTGGAGACCCCAGAGCCGCCTCCCTCGCTCCGGCTCGTGCGCCTTCGGCGCACCGAACCTGCGAGATCACCGCCACCCCGACCGCGAGCAGCACCGCGATGAACACGGTGAGGGCGGGCAGGGCGACGGCGATCTCGACGGTGACGGTGCCACGCTGACGATCCGCGGAACCAGCCATCGCCGGACGCGTCACAGCGACAACGCGCTCTCGATGATGGTGGTGAGCCAGCCGCGGGCGGTGTCGCTCGTCAGAAGGGTGACCAACAGGCCGGCGAAGCCGGCCGCTGCGAGGAGGGCGATGGCGTATTCGGCCGTCGCCGCGCCATCGTCCTGCCGCAGGCGGCCCCTTGTGGGCGGCAAGAAGACGGAACCGCCCGCTGGAGATGGTGTACGCGCGGCGTGGTGGAGTGTGAACAGTGCCATGATCGGCATCCTTTCTCTCGGTTGTCTCCAGCGTCGCGGAGCGATGTCCTCCCCCGCTTTCGCACGCCCCGCGGACTGTGAACACGACTGCCCGGCAGCCGGACGGACTGTGGACAACACCCCCCGCCCCGCAGATCCGCCGGTCGTCATCCCAAGCCAAGACCGAGGCTGCCGGCGAGCGAGACGATCACGGGCACCAGCCCGAGGGCCACGAAGGCCGGCAGGTAACACAGGCCCAAGGGCAGCATCAGCGTGACTCCGATGCGCGCGGAAGCCACCGTGGCCTCGTGTTTGACCCGTCGTCTCCATCGGACTATCAGCGCATTGAGCAGCGGCGAGGCGGCGATTCCGCGTGTCCACGCGAGCGTGAGCGCGCGGCGACAGGCTCCGAGGAGCTCGATCTGCCTCTGGTGCGTGCGGCCACGCTTCCACATCGCGGAACCGTCACGTGTGCCCTGCTCGGTTTCCTCCCATGCCCGTTCCCACGTCACGCCCCGCCCCAGCTGGCGCCCCACGACCGCCAACTGTCGTTCCACGGGTCCTTCACCCACCCGGCCCACGGCGCTGAGTGCTGCCGGCAGGCTCAGGCCGGTCTCCAACGCCGCGGCGAGCAGACCCACGGCGACGAGGGCGCCGTCATCGACCGCATGGACAGACCTGAGCAGGGATCGGGTCCACAGCCACCCGGCCGCCATGAGGCAAACACCGACCATCGCCGCCACGCCTGCGATTCCACTCGTCACGATGGTCTGGACCGGTCTGGCGCCAATGGCGGTCCCCAGGATCAGTCCAAGCACCGGCAGCCACACCAGGACCCGCGCCGTGGTCCGTGGACCGGCGAGCGCCGTCTCGCGGGCATCGATGACATCTTGCTGGTCGCTGAGGGCGCCGCTCAACGCGTCCAAGAGGTCTGCGCGTGACGCCCCGGCCTCTTGCGCCAAACGCTCGACCGCGACGAGGGTGCGGTACACAGCGACTGTCCGGCCTGCCGCCGAGACGGATCCGCTGATCAGAGCGCTGATGACATCGGTGCCCGGCGCGAGAGTCCCAGTCACCGGCTCCCACGCTCCGCAGTCATCCAGGCCCGCACGCGCCAATCCCGCGACCTCGTCGATCGCTTCGTCGAGACCGCCCGTGCTGTCCCGTCCCGCGCTCCGCCGGGTCCGGCACGATGGCTTGCCGCCACGCCATCGGACAAGCCCCGCCGTTGCCCCGTGATCAGCGCGAGAGGAGGACCGGTGTCCTGTCTCCTGTGGCGTCGCCCGCGGTTCCCCTCCCCCGGACATCACCATCCGCACGAGCCAGCCAACTCGCCCCACCCGGGACCCCTTTCGACCTGGCCCCGGCGAACGATGACGGCAGGGACCGTGGCCACTGCCCCATCAGCGGGGAGGATGGCAGCGATCTCGGTGACCTCACGCCGGCCGGTCGCCCGGTCTCGCCTGAGGTGGATCACAGCGGACAGTGCCGCGACAGCCCCGGCCGCCACCGCCTGGGGTGTCATGCCGGCAAGAGCCCCGAGGGCAACAAGGCGTGCCGGAACGTCGCGCGCCGTGTTGGCGTGGAGCGTCGCGCAGCTGCCTTCATGACCCGTGTTCAGTGCCGTCAGGACATCTCGCACCTCAGCGCCGCGGCACTCGCCGAGCACTATTCGGTCCGGGCGCATCCGCACGGCCTGGCGGACCAGATCGGCCAGGGTGATCTCGCCGCGCCCCTCGGAGTTGGCGGGGCGAGCCTCCAAGCGCACGATATGCCTGTGGTGGGCCGATATCTCGGCCGCCTCCTCGATGAGCAGAATCCGATCCGTCGGCGAGGCAAGGCCGAGCAGGGCCGACAGCAAGGTGGTCTTCCCCGCCCCTGTGGCGCCGCAGACGAGGAAATTGGCACGCGAGGCGACGATTCGTGCGATGAGTTCGGCGCACCGCTCCCCCATCGTGCCCCGTTCGATCAGGTCCGCCAGCGTGAACGAGTCGCGGCGCACCACCCTCAGGGAGATGAGCGGCCCACCGGGGGCGATGGGCGGAAGAATCGCGTGCATGCGCAGCCCGCCGGGCAAACGTACGTCGGCAGCGGGGCAGGCGTCGTCAAGCCGTTTGCCGCCAAGAGTGGCGAGTTGACATGCCAGGGCTCGAATCTCAACATCCGTCCCCAGGGCGATCGCTGTCGCCCGCAGCCCTTCCGGCCCGTCCACCCACACACCGCTAGGCCCGTTGACCAACACGTCTGTCACCTCCGGGTCCGCAAGCAAGCCCATGAGGGGTCTCGCTGCCGGTAGGTCGATCCCTACCATTCTTCGTCCCATAGACCTATCCGCCCGCCCTGCGGCCGGCTTGTCCGCCACGCCACGCGTTTCTCCCGCCGCCCAGCCGCCACCGACCCCACGAATACCCCGCCCGTCGGGATGGCCGTGTCGTCGTGTTCGCCTGACCCGAATGCCACCAGTCCGGCGGCATCTCCGCTCACGCCAACGATGGCGTCGACCCCAGTCCCGTCAGGTCCGGCCACCCTCCGTGTGTGGTCGGCGCGGCGCCGCCCGTGTGGTTGACGACGTCGTCCCACGCGACCTGCATCCTGCCCCACAAGGTCGAGCGAGTCGGCAAGGTCGGCCGCGCAAGCAGCCACGGCGCCGCGAGGCCGGTCGCCGGGCAACACGCCGTGGCGGCCGGCTTCGCCCATTCCTGTCTCTTCGCCGAGGACAATCACATCGCTCACGCCGCGCGGCGTCCCGCCTTGGCTTCGCCGATCCCGCCGCCCTGGTCCGGCACGTCTGACAAGGGTCACTGGGCACGCGGTGGCGCGCACGGAGCCGATCACACCCTCAGCGGCCGCCTGGCCGACGGCATCATCTGTGGCAACGACGACCATCCTTTCGCACCATCCGGCCAAGCGCTCCACCGGGATTGGCCCGCCGGGAGACGCGTCGATGACGGTGATCGCCACCTGTCCCGCCTCCTCGACCGCTTCGATGCCCGTGCGAATCCGGTGACCGGGGATAGCGAAATCCAGGCGCCGGGCCCCCGTGACGACATACAGGTCGGCGTGGCCCGCGTGCTCTGCCCACCTGCGCACGCGTGTCGCCCCGATGCGAGCCTGCTCCGCGGCGTCGACCGAACCGTGGCCGCCTTCGCGCTCATCCGACGATGGCGGCCACGGGCTGGCGTCGGACCGCGCGTCTATCGCGGCGAGCAGGTCCGGCCAACCCGCCTCGTCGCCATCCAGGCCAACATGGGCGCCGAGCGGACCCCCGGCCGGGTCCAGATCGACCAACGCCGCACGACGCCCTCGCCGTGCCGCCAGGCGCGCCACAGCGATGGCCAGGCTCGTAGCACCGACCCCTCCGTGAGCGCCGAGGATCCCCACTCGCATCCCGTGGCGCACCGGCCTGGCGGAACGCTCGAGGAACGCCAGCAGTCCCACCACGTTGCCAGGGAGGTCGTAGTGCGCTCGCGCCTGGGTTTCTCCATCGTCCGTGCCGGCAGGACCGAAACCGACCGTGGCGGCGGGCGTGTTGGCAAGGCCCTCGCCGAGACGCCTGCCTGCATCGGCGTCCAGATCCATGCCATATAGCACCGCGACCGTCCCGGACGCGCGCGATGAGATCATGTCCTCGCCGTGAATGAGACACACTCCCGCCAGCGAGGCAAGGGGTTGGACGGCGTCCACCAGGCACGGGTCATGGGTGGCGAGCATCACCGGCGGGCATGAAGCCGGCGGGGTAGGCAGGTTCATGTCTCTAGGGTGCGCTCGGCGCTGCCACTCGTGCTCATGCGACGTAGGCGACCTGTGGATAACGCCCGGTGTGGACTTGCGGCGGTGTGAGCGCCCACATCGTAGGAGCCATCGCGCGACCCTTGCCAGGTGGGCCGTGAGGAGAGTAGTTTTAGTTGGTGTGTGTCCGCGGTGCTTTTGGAAAGAAGATCGCCGGGATCACTTGGAGAACCCCACCGACATGTGCTAAGAATGGACGCAATAGACAACGGGCGGACAGGAACCCACGTACGACCAGCCCACGCAATGGGCGCGCTGGCGGGCTATCCCGTAACTGCGCTGTATTGCACGCTTGATATCCTGTCCGCGCGTTGTTTTGTGTATCCAACACGCGTTGTCGATTGATACCCGAGCTCTGTTCGTCCCGTGCGTGTCCGCGCCGGGCGGGTACCGTGGACGGCAGACCTTCACTGTGCAAAGGACGTCGATGGCCGAGCAGACCACGCCCGCCGCCCCGGTCCGGCAGCGGCGCCATGGGACCATCGCTGGTGTCTTGCGCCGGGAGAACACGGGCGGCATCCTGTTGGCGATCACGGCACTTCTCGCCCTTGTGTGGGTCAACTCGCCGGTCGGCGGGTCCTACCTGGCCTTGAGGGACTTCGCCTTCGGACCCGAGTCCATCCACCTCCATCTGACTGTCGAACAGTGGGCCGCGGACGGCCTGCTCACCGTCTTCTTCTTCCTCGTCGGCGTTGAACTCAAGCGAGAATTCACCGTGGGCGAACTCGCCTCGCTGCGCTCCGCTGCGCTACCCGTGGTCGCCGCGATCGGCGGGATGACGGCTCCCGCCCTCATCTACCTGGCCTTCAACGTGATCTCGACACATGGTGTCACCCGTGGGTGGGCGGTTCCTGTGGCCACCGATATCGCGTTCTCCGTCGCCATCATGGGCCTTGCTTCCGGAGCCGTCCCTCGATCGCTGCGCGTTTTCCTGCTCACGTTGGCAGTGGCAGACGATCTCCTCGGCATCGTGGTCATCGCCCTGTTCTACAACACGGGCGGACTGCGGCTTGCCTGGCTGGCCGGATGCGTGACCGCCGTAGCCGCTTTCGGCCTGTTGATGCGACGCCGGGGCGTCCACCCTGTGATCCTCGTGACCATCGCGATCCTCGCGTGGTATTGCATGCACAACTCCGGAATCCACGCGACCATCGCTGGCGTCCTCATGGGGTTCACCGTGCCCGCCCGGCCACGCAAGGGCGAGACCGAATCGGTGGGCGAACGCATCGCCTTCACCTGCACTCCCGTCACCTACGGTGTGATTGTCCCGCTGTTCGCGCTCATGACGGCCGGAGTCTCGTTCACACCCTCGTCCATTGCGCACGCCGTGGCCGATCCCGTCTGGCAGGGAGTGGCCGTTGGACTCGTCGTCGGCAAACCGCTGGGAATCCTGGCGGCGACCTGGCTGATGGTCACCTTCACCGCCTGCACCATCGACTCACGGTTGTCCTACCTGGACATTCTCGCTATGGGATCGGTGGCTGGCATCGGATTCACGGTTTCGCTCCTCATCAACGAACTCGCGTTCGCGGGTGACCCCGCGCGCGGCGATCACGGAACCATGGGGGTCTTGACCGGGTCCTTGACGGCCGCACTTCTCGGAACCGGGCTGATGGCGTGGCGCGGCGCCGTCCACAAGCGACGCGCCATCCTCAATGTGTCCGATGACGCCGGAATCCCGGGCAACGTCGCGCCAGCCGCGGCAGACGCGGACACCCCCACCGGCACAGTGCACGCACACGAACTGGACAACCGTGATCCGCGCTGACCAGCGTCTGGTCGCGGCAGGCAGCGTAGTGGGCGGGGTCCGATGCGGCTGGAGCGCGACCATTAGCATCTAGGATGGCGGGCTTCGCCACCATCTCGGCCTCGAGGGATGGCGTAGTGTTCCATCACCGTATGGTGCGCCGGAAGGGGTATTCAGCATGGCGAACCGTCCCATAGGAGAACTGGCGGGAGCAGTCCAGGACGACGTGAGTGCCATCGTCGGCGACATCTCACACCTCGCCAGGGCAGAACTCGGGCGCGACGGTGCCAAGATTGCTGTCGCCGTCGTAGCCTTCCTCGCGGCGGGAGCGGGCGTGGTGCTCGCGTTGATCCTCCTCAGCATCGTCGTCGCGGAGATCCTCGTCGCGGTGGGGCTGATCCCGTGGGTCGCCTACCTCATCGATACGGGCATTGTCCTCATCACGGCTGGCGCGCTGGCGTTGATCGGCAAGACCGCGTTGAGCAAGGTCTCAGGGCCGACCCGGACGATCCACGCGATACGCGGCTTGACCGCCGCCATCGTCGGGAGCGAACCCGACCATCCACCGCAGGCCGATGGCGGCGGCACAACCCTCCCCGAAGCAGCCACTTGACCGGCACAATGGACGATTCACTGGCACCTGGAGGCACGGATTTCTCGGCGGCTCTGATCCCCGGGGAGTGGAAACATCAATTTGTGTCAGCAAACGGTTCGCGCTTTCATTTCGCGCAGGCCGGTCCGACCGGAATTGAGCGACCTCTGGTGGTTCTCTTGCACGGCTTCGGGCAATTCTGGTGGGCGTGGCGCCATCAGTTGGTGGCTTTGGGTAACGCCGGATATCGCGTAGCCGCGATGGATCTGCGTGGATATGCCGCCTCGGACAAACCACCTACCGGCTACACACTGCCGGACTTGGCCGCGGATGTCGCCGCGGTGATCCATTCCCTGGGAGCCAGCCGCGCGGTGGTGGTGGGCCAAGGCTTGGGAGGCCTCGTCGCGTGGACGATGACGGCCACCCACCCGGATGTCCTCACCGGCGCATGCGCCGTGGACGCCCCCCATCCCCTGGCGCCACGCATCGGCGCACGAGCGCTGGCCACACCGCTCGCCCTTGCCCAGGTCGGCCTGCTCAAGGGGCCTGTGTTCGCCGAACGAGCGATCGAACAGGGGGATCTAGTGGGACACCTGCTGCGGACGTGGAGCGGTTTCGGTTGGCCTAGCCACGAGGACGTGGCGACCTATCGGGCGCTGATGCGAGTACCGTTCGCCGCGTCCAAAGCGTTGGAGCAGCTCAGGTGGGCGATAGGACGCTTTTCCGGCGGGGGCAGGCGCCGATTCAGCGCGCTGTTCGAGGCTGCCCCGACCACCGCTATCCTCCACATCCAGGGTGCCGCCGACCACCTGGTACGCGCCAGCCTCGTCTCGGTGCCAGACCTCGGGGGAGAGGATTACCACTGGGCGCTGGTACCGGGCGCGGGCCACTTCGTCCCCGAGGAAGCTCCGGACGCCTGCTCTACCCTCCTGCTCGGCTGGCTCGCGGGCCTGACCACGTGACCGGGCCGACTCGGAGCCTCAACGCCGGGGCCACAGGATTAGCCAAAGGAACCGGCCGACGGGCACAGCGCCGCGACAGCGCAACCCGCACAGTTTGGGCGCCTGGCGCGGCAGACGTAGCGGCCTTGGAAGATGAGGCGGTGGGACGCCATCGTCCACATGTCGTCGGGGAATAGCCGTGTCAGCGCCGTCTCAATGGCGACGGGATCGGCGGTCGGAACCCAGCCCAGGCGCATGGACACGCGTGTGACATGGGTGTCCACGGGAAAGCCGGGGATGGCGAACGCGTTGCCGAGCACCACGTTGGCGGTCTTGCGGCCAACACCCGGCAAGGTGACCAGATCCTCCATGGTCCGTGGCACCTGACCCTCGAAACGCTCGAGCAGGCACCGGCCGATACCCTGGATCGCCTTAGCCTTCTGGTGGTAGAAGCCAGCCGGCTTGACCAACGCCTCAAGCGTCACGAGATCGGCCTCCGCCAGGCCTTGAGCGTCAGGGAACCGGGCGAAGAGGCACGGCGTCACCGTGTTCACCTGCTTGTCGGTGGTCTGCGCGGACAGAACCGTGGCGATCAACAGCTCGAACGCACTGGTATGGGTCAACTCGCAGCGCGCGTCGGGGAACGCCTCGGCGAGGAGCCTGTCGACCTGCCTGGCGCGGCGTACCAGGGCGGCGTGAGATTCGCGGCGGGGCCGCGCGGGAGGTGCCTTGGGCATACCAGCCAGCGTAGATGCCTGACGGTGGGACGCGCGCATTCGCGCAGGCAAGGGCCTATGATGGCGGAAAAGCCGTTCGGGTGGGGCCCCGACGTTCGCCCGGCTGGATCGCCGCGGCCCCCTCACCCCATCCCACAAAAAGGCGGTTTGACCATGGACATTAGTGCCATCGACGACGCACCTCTTTTCGCTGGTATTGACCACGAGGAGCGATCCGAACTCCTCGCTGCCACGACAAACACCCACCTCGTGCGGGGCGACGTGCTGTTCCGCCAAGGCGACATCGGCGACACGTTCTACATCATCTCCAGCGGGAAGATGAAGCTGGGTCGCCGTGCCCCCGATGGACGCGAAAGCCTCATTGCGATCCTTGGACCAGGGGAAATGATCGGAGAGCTGACACTTTTCGATCCCGGGCCGCGCACGGCGACAGCGGTAGCGGTCTCCGACGCGAACCTGTCGGCATTGTCACATTTTCAATTGGCTTCGTGGATTAGGGCCCATCCTGGCATGGCCACCCACCTGCTCTCCGCGTTGGCCCATCGCCTGCGCCGGACCAACGAGGTGATCGGGGACCTGGTCTTCTGCGATGTGCCCGGCAGGGTCGCCAGAACCATCCTCGACCTGAGCCAACGATTCGGGATTCCGGAGGACAAGGGCATCTATGTCCGCCACGACTTGACTCAAGAAGAACTCGCCCAGCTTGTCGGAGCCTCGCGCGAGACGGTCAACAAGGCGCTCTCAGGCTTCGCTCAGCGTGGCTGGATCCGATTGGATGGTCGAGCGTTGAGCGTCATGGACCTTGAGCGGCTACGTCGCAGAGCGAAGTAAGGCCGCCCACGCTCGACGCTACGCCGCGGGCGAAGACGTGGGCCGCTTGAGGTAGGCGACAAGCCCTTGGCCATCGGGTCCGGGGACTACGGTCACCAGCTCCCACCCCTCCGAGCCGAAGTTGTCCAAGATGGCCTTGGTGTTGTGGACTAGCAGCGGCGCGGTGAGGTACTCCCATGGGGTCATCGGACCAGTATGCCCGTGGCGACGTTTCTTCACGTCTCGTCCGCACTGACAGACCCAGCATGGGCGCACTCACGCCGTATCATGGCCGCATGCCTGACGGACACATCGCCAAGCTCGTCGCCAAGACCACCAGCAAGTGGGTAGCAGGTATCGCTGCCTTCGGGCTCATCTCCGTGGGCGGAGGGATCGTCGCCTCGGCCATGGTGCTGCCCGGCGTCCAGGTGATCCACGGCGCCACCCAGCAGGCCACCGAGCTCTTCGCTGCGCTGCCCGAGGAACTTGGCAGCGAGGAGGTGGCCCAGTCCTCCCACATCTACTCGGCGGACGGCCGGCTGCTGGCGACGTACTATGACGAGAACCGGATCGTCGTCCCGTTGGATGAGATCTCCCAACACATGCAGGATGCGATCATCGCGCTAGAAGACAAGCGCTTCTGGGACCACGGCGGGATCGACCTGGCCGGCATGGCTCGCGCGGCCGTCCACAACGCTTCCGATTCGGACCAGCTTCAAGGCGCGTCGACCCTGACACAGCAATACGTCAAGAACGTCCTGATCGAGCGCGCCGTGTCGACCGACAACATCGAAGAGATTCGCCAAGCCACCGAGACCACCACCTCTCGCAAGCTCCGAGAGGCGAAACTTGCCATCGCCTTGGAAAAGAGAATTGGGAAGGAAAAGGTCCTCGAAGGGTATCTGAATATTGCGCAGTTCGGTTCGAACCTCTACGGGGTCGAATCGGCCGCGAACTACTACTTCGGCGGCATCCACGCCAAGGATCTCAACATCGTCCAAGCCGCCACTATCGCCGTCATTGCCAACGCGCCAAATGCCCTGGATCCGTCACAGCATCCCGAAGACAATGAAAAGCGCCGGAATATCGCACTGGACACCATGTTCAAGGAAGGGTACATCACACAGCAGGAGTATGAGCAGGCGAAGGCGATGCCCGTTGCCTCGACGCTCGACTTGACCCCCGTCACCACGGGATGCGCCGCGGCGAACAAATTTGCCGGATCGGCTTACTACTGCGACTATGTGGTCTCGGTCATCCAAAACAGCCCAGAATTCGGCGCCACCAAGAGCGATCGCGACAAGCTGCTCAAGCGGGGTGGCCTGGAGATCTACACCACACTGGACCGCAAGGTCCAGAAGCAGGCGCTCAATGCGGCCGTGCAAACAATACCGAAGAACGACCCCTCGGGAGTAGGCATCGCCCTATCCGCTGTCGAGCCCGGCACGGGAAAGATTCTCGCGATGGTCCAGAACCGCGACTATGCGGTGGGCACCAAGACCAAGAAGCGTGAGACCTCGGTCAATTGGAATACGGACATCGACTCTGGCGGATCTAGTGGCTTCCAGCCGGGTTCCACGTTCAAGCCGTTCATCCTGGCCGAATGGCTCAATGAAGGCCATTCCCTGGGCGAACGATTCCCAGCGATGAAGTCAGATTATTCCAACACCAATTGGAAGGCGGAAGGCTGCGTCGAGGGCGATATCTACCATGTCGGCGACTGGAAGGTAGCGAACTCCACCCGGGGCTCTGGCACTATGGACGCGATCGGAGCAACGGCGAACTCCGTCAACACCGCGTATGTGGCGATGGAGGCCAAGCTCGACTTGTGCAAGATCCAAGAGCAGATCGAGAAGATGGGCATCCACCGAGCGGACGGTACCGACTGGCGTCTGGGACCGGCCATGGCGCTGGGCAGCAACGAGATCGCTCCGTTGACCATGGCTGCCGCGTACGCCACGTTCGCGGCGGAGGGCATGTACTGCAAGCCAATTGCCATCACTGAAGTGCGGGACTCTTCGGGAAACAAGCTCCCCATCCCCGAGGCCGATTGCACGCGGGCGATGAAGACCGAGGTTGCGGCGGGCGTCTCGCATGCGCTGCAAGCCGTGATGACCCAGGGCACGGGAACCCAGCGCACCATCCCTGGTGGACGGCCGCAGGCGGGCAAGACCGGCACTACCGACAACAACGTCGCCGTGTGGTTCTGCGGCTACACCCCACAGGTCGCGACCGCGGTGTGGGCCGGATATCCCACCGAGTCCAAGGCACTGCGCTACATCCAGATTGGCGGCGAATACTACAGCCACGCCTATGGCGGTCTGCTCCCGGGCAAGGCCTGGCAGAAGTTCATGACCTCCTACCTGGAGGACAAGGAGGCCCTTCCCTTCCCCGAGGTCAGTGTCAAGATTCAACAGGGAAGCCTCTACCCGGTGCCCAGTGTGGTGGGAATGACGGTTCAGGCAGCCAACGCCAAGGCGTACACCGAGGGCTTCACCGTGCAGGAAACATCGCGCGAGTACTCCGACTCGGTGGCCGAGGGGAGGATCATCTTCCAAGAGCCTGGAAGTGGGGCCAAAGTCCACATGAGTACCAGCTCAATCTCGGTCATCGTCTCGCGCGGCCCTGAGCCCGAACGCGAGTCTGACAATGATATTGAGCAGGACAATGACGACGACGAAGACGACGAAGACTTCGACGACGAGCCGGAGGAGAACCTCTCCCGACCACGCGGCGAACAGTGACCCGTCGCCCAAGCGCTCATTTCCCCGCCGGGCGGGGCGCTCGTCCCGCCCACACAAGACCGGGCCTCCATGGAGATCGCGACGGGTCCGAGGACGTTGCTGTACGCGATGTCGCCCATCCGCGCCGTCGCGCCCGCCCGCGCGAGTGGCTCACCACCTGCACGGTGGGGCTCGCCGCCATCGGCGGCTTGGGTGTCGCCTACGCGGCGGCGGAGGCCCAATGGTACGTCCTGCGCCGCCTGACTGTGCCGATGCTGGCAGTGGGCGCGACGCCACTGCGCGTGTTGCATCTGTCTGACCTCCACCTGACCTTGGACCACCGTGGTGCACACCGCGCCGACTGGGTGCGCAGATTGGCGGCCGAACACCCCGACCTCGTGGTACTGACAGGCGACAACTTCGCCCGCGCGGAAGCGTTGCCTGTCCTTCTCGATGCGCTGGCACCGTTCCTGACCGTCCCGGGAGCGTTCGTTTTCGGTTCGAACGACTACGTCTCGGCCCGGTGGCGTAACCCCGCTCGATATCTTGTGTCCCGCCTTCTCGGCCGCGACGCCCGCGATGACCGCGATCGGTTCACTGAAGAGGACTTCGATCTGCCGTGGACCGATTTGCGGGCGGCACTGGTGCGTGCCGGATGGTTCGACCTCAACAACGCCAGGGCTAAGGCGCTGGTTGCCAACCACGTGATCCGAATGGTGGGCCTCGATGATCCCCACATCGACCGCGACTGCCTCCCCATGCGGCCAGCCGAGAGCCAGGAAAGCGGCGGGAAGGTCGACACACCGCCTCTGGGGAGGGACATGGGCGGGCCCGCAGACGGGTCCGTCGCCGTCGGCGACGGCGCGCGCGACGCCATCGTCCTCGGAGTGGTGCACGCTCCCTACCGGCGAGCCTTGGATACGCTCGCCGATGACGGGGCACGGCTCATTCTGGCCGGCCACACGCATGGCGGACAGCTGGCACTTCCGGGTTATGGCCCACTGATCGCGAACTGCGACGTGGGCACCGCTCGGGCGCGCGGCCTCCACGGTTGGCCCGGCCCACGTCCGGACGAGCCGGGCGGCGAGAAGTCGGTCTGGCTCCACGTCTCGGCCGGGCTCGGCACCTCGCCTTACGTCCCCTTGCGCATCGCGGCTCGCCCAGAGGCGACCCTGCTGACGCTGACAGGCAGCGACACCGACGCAGAACGTCCAGTATGCTAGGCGGGCTCTTGAGGTCCGGATCGCAGATTCCGGGGTGTGGCGCAGTTTGGTAGCGCGCTTCGTTCGGGACGAAGAGGTCGTGGGTTCAAATCCCGCCACCCCGACAGCTCAGGCCCCTGACCAGCGGAAACGTTGGCCGGGGGCCTTTGTTTTGGGCTGGTTTCGGGGTTGTGGGAACATTCTGGGAACATGCCATCGGCCACGAGCGGCATTGTCCGGCATCGATTCACAACCTCAGTGCGGGCGGGGCGGCTGGTGTGGGTGCCGGGGTGGTGGGTTGGTGGCAGATTTGACGGACTTGCGGCATGACACACGCTGGGTTGGCTTGCCGCCTTGCCCGGTCGGTGCTGCCCAC
>JAISBQ010000214.1 GCA_031266115.1 Bifidobacteriaceae bacterium | reverse complement strand
GTACCGCGGTGGGGGAGCGCATCCGCGATCTGCTTCTCCACGGGGGCCACGTCGCCTCGCGTGCCGAGGCGCTGCTGTACGCCGCGGACCGCGCCCAACACGTCGCCGAGGTGATCCGGCCAGCGTTGGCGCGAGGCGCCATCGTCCTTGCGGATCGCTTCGTCGATTCCTCCTACGCCTACCAGGCGGGGGCGAGAGGGTTGCCCGAGACCGAGATTTTCGCCATCAATGAGGTCGCGACCGGGGGTCTTGTGCCGGCCTTGACGGTGATTCTCGACATTGCGCCCGAGGAGGGCGCCGCACGCCGGAGGGGAGTGGCGGACCGGATCGAATCCGAACACCTCGCGTTCCATGTCCGGGTCCGCGAGCGTTACCTGGCATTGGCCGAACGGTGTCCCGAGCGATACGCCGTTGTTGCCGCTGACCGCTCCCCCGAGGCAATCCATCGGGACATCCTCGCCGCGACGATGACAGCCCTGGCCGGACCGACCACCGGTCCCGAGGCGGTGGTGTCGTGAGCGTCTGGGATGACGTGGTGGGCCAGCACGACGCCGTGGCGTTGCTGCGAGCGGCGGTCGCCGAACCCGAGGCGATGACGCACGCGTGGCTGATCACTGGACCACCCGGATCGGGGCGGTCAGTCGCCGCGCGCGCGTTCGCCGCTGCCATCCAATGCCCGGACGGCGGCTGCGGGCAGTGCCGCGAATGCCGGACCGTCGCCGCCGGCACCCATCCGGACGTTGTCACGTTGACCACCCAGAACGTGCTGATCTCCGTTGCTGATGTGCGCGGCCTGGTCGCCTCTGCGTCGCGCGCGCCGTCCGTGGGGCGGTGGCGGGTCATGGTGGTCGACGACGCGGACAGGATGACCGAGCGGACATCCAACGTCTTGCTCAAGGCCATCGAGGAGCCGCCCGCCCGCACTGTGTGGTTGCTGTCGGCGCCCAGCCCGAGGGATGTCATTGTCACCATCAGGTCGCGGTGTCGGCCGGTGGCGTTGCGGATTCCCTCGGTCCAGGCGGTGGCGGACCTTCTCGAACGAGTGGATGGGGTCGCACCGGATGTGGCGCGAGAGGCGGCGATGGCCGCACAATGCCACGTGGGAATTGCCCGGCGGCTCGCCACAGATCGCGAGGCCCGCGACCAACGGGAGCGGGTGCTGATGCTGCCGGGGCGGGCCAGCTCGGTGGGTGGGGCCGTGATCGCCGCTGGAGAGCTTGTGGACCTCGCGAAGTCCGAGGCCGAGCGGGTGGGTAGGCAGCGCGATGACGAGCGCAAGGCAGAGCTGTACCGCGCGCATGGGGTGGATGAGGTGGATAAGCCCCCGCAGGCCGTCCGCTCCCAGATTGATCAAGCCCTCAAGGGAACGAAGGATGAAGCCAAGCGCCGGGCCACCAGATTCCAGCGCGACACCTTGGACCGAGCATTGCTCGACCTTCTGTCCTTCTACCGTGACGTGCTAGCGGTCCAGGAGCGTTCCGGCGTCGACCTCATCAACGCCTCCCATGCGGCGCAGGTGGCGCAGGTGGCACAGACCTCGACGGTGGAGATCACGGTGCGGCGGGTGGACGCGATAGCCGAGGCGCGCGAGCGGTTGGCCGGTAACGTCGCGCCGGCGCTGGCGATAGAGGCGATGGCCGTAGGGTTGGCACTCGCTACCGGGGAAGAGTGAGGTCGTCACGTAGTGAGGCAAGTGAGGGACAAAGTCCGCCACAGTGTCAGGTCAGTGTGGGACAGTGGGCGGATGCCACGTTCTGCTCCGCGTCACCTCCTGCGTGTCCTTGCCGCATCCCTCGCCGCCGCGTTAGCACTGGCGGCATGTACCAATCCCGACGATGGCGCACGAGAGCCTTCTGCGCCTGCGGGCGGGCCGGCATCGTCCCTGGTCAGCGACACCGAGAGTGAACCGGCCGCGTCACCGGACATGGAGGCCCAGTCTCCTGGTGCCACGCCCGACGACGAGGTGATGGCCGCGTTCTACTCCCAGGAGGTGCGATGGCAGCCATGCGCCACCCAGGATGCCGAATGCGCCAGTATCGAGGCGCCGATGGACTACGAGAATCCGGGCGGTGCCCGCATCTCGGTGGCGCTCGCACGGATTCCTGCGACAGGCCAGGGCGAGTCGCTGGGGTCGATCCTCACGAATCCGGGGGGCCCGGGTGCCTCGGGTGTCGACTACCTCCCGTACATGGCGATGAGCCTGCCGCCTGAGGTCACCGAAGTGTTCGACGTGGTCGGCTTCGATCCGCGCGGCGCGGGCCAGACCAGCCCGGTGGGCTGCCTCGATGACGCCTCAATGGACGAGTACGTCAATACCTACCCGGACACGTTGGACACCGAGGGAATCCGGGAGATGCGCCAAGCCGCCGAGGAGTTCGGCGAAGCGTGTATGGCGAACACTGGGGAAGCGTTGGGGTTCGTCGATTCGGGCTCCACGGCGAGGGACATGGACGTGATCCGCGCCGCTGTGGGCGATGAGAAGCTCAACTACCTGGGGGTTTCCTACGGCACCTACCTGGGTGCGCTGTACGCGGAGCGCTTCCCCGAGCATGTGGGCCGCCTGGTCCTTGATGCCGCGGTCGATCCGACGGCCGACCAGGGCGACGAGGAGATCGCGCAAATGGCGGGGTTCGAGGCGGCGTTGCGCGTGTTTACCAGCGACTGTCTGGAGTCCGATATTTGCCCGCTGACGGGCTCGGTGGACGAGGCGATGGCCCAGATCCACGACTTCATCGCGGCCCGCGCGTCCGAGCCGTTGCCCACCGAGTATGGCCGCCCCTTGACCGTCCAGATGGCGCTGATGGGAATCCTTCTGGCGATGTATGAGGATGCGACATGGCCGATGCTCACCACCGCGCTTGCCTCAGCCATGGAGTTGGGCGATGGGACGGAACTCCTGGAGCTCGCCGACCTGTACTTCGACCGGGACAGCGAGACCGGGGAGTTCACCACCAACATGTTCGACGCGTTCTTGGCGATCACCTGCCTCGACTCCCCGGTAGATGCCCGGCGGGCGGTGATGGACGAACGCATGGTGCAGATGCGTGAGGCGGCCCCCACTCTCGCGGACTTCAGCGCCTTCGGTGCCATCGGCTGTGCTGAGTGGCCATTTCCCGCGGTGCTGGAACCCCATTCGATTGCGGCCGATGGCGCCGATCCGATCGTGGTGATCGGCACCACAGGCGATCCGGCAACGCCGTTCGCCAACGCGGAGGCGCTGGCAGGCGGGTTCTCGTCCGGGGTTCTCGTCACGTACGACGGCGAGGGCCACGGCGCGGTTGGCCGCTCCAACACGTGCGTCACTGACATGCTCAACGACTACTACATCAATGGCACCCCACCCGAGCCCGGTCTGACCTGCTAGGCGGCGGGGAGTTGGAAGGGCTCTCCACGTGGATGCAGGAAGTCGTTGACTCGCGGGCGGACACGGGCGGGTGCGGTGTCCGGGGAAGCTTCCCGACATGCGCGAACCCCACTGGCAGCCACAGTGCGTCGAGTTTCACCTTTGAGGGCTGAAACCGGCCGATCTGGCCCCCGAACCTGAAACTCGACGATCTGGTGGGGGTGGTGGGGCATGACAACACCCCGACCGTCCATGGTGGCGTTAGTTCCGCACTACTTGTGATCAATCCGAGCTCCGACGCCTTCCATCACCCCAGGTCACAGCCCTGACCCGGGAGTGGCCACATCCAGGGGTGTACCGGACCCGCGCCAATCGGAAGTTGGGCGACAGTCGGCTTCTCGGCTAGAGTGGTCCGCGCTGCGCGTCTGGCTGTCCCTCAGGGGCCGCGACCAGGCGTCGGGCAGGCCGCCCTAGCTCAGTCGGAAGAGCGATTCACTCGTAATGAATAGGTCAAGGGTTCGATTCCCTTGGGCGGCTCCGGTCTTGCAGGTCAGGTGGGAGGTTCAGAAGTGGGTTCGGACGCTTGAGCGGCGGTATCCCACGGAAACCCCATGGATTGAGAGAGGCTGTGGGGTTTTCTCACCGGAAACGGCGTGACGGGTATTTCATGTGGGTGAGTACGAGCGTGGCTGCGGTGATTGGAGCGATCCGTTGGGGGCACAGAGCCATCGCCCGCCGCTTTGCTGCCGCCACCGCCGAAGTCGGGCTTGCCGTTCCTATCCGGCAGTGCGCGAGATGCGCATAGCGGCATGTAGTAGCTCGGCAACCCGCTGGCCGTCTCGCAATCGGCGCCACCGTTGGTGAGCTCGCCGGTCTTGGCGCGAGACAAAGGCCACCAGCGCAAGAGAATGGGCGGCATCATCGGCGTATTTGTACAGGTCAACGCGCAATGCTACAGGCGGCATACTCGATTCCTGCGGGTGGATCCGGGGTTGGCCTCGACCAAGGGTTCGGGTAGTTCCTCAGTGTTCGACGCACCAAGCGTTGGCCAGAGTTCGGCGATACTACTCGACCCGGTAGGTCAGGCCTGGTCGATCTCGTCGAGCCAAGCGTTCACCAGGGTGACTGCCTCTCCTAGGCTGAGGGTCATGCCCGTCGACGCGGCGGCCTTCGTGTAGCCATCGCGCCAAGGCCGGTGTGGGATGACCTTTGCTGGCCAGAGCGTGGCCCTGCGTCCCAACTCGGTCGCTTCGCGCGCACGGGTCTCGAACGTGTCAAGGACCGCCGCCCGAATGGTGGCCAGGTCGGGCTCTCCCACCGCACGGGCCAAGTCGCGGATCAGTAGCAGGTCGACGACGTCGCGAGCCCGGTCGTTGACGTATTCAGGTGGGTCGTGCGCGCCAGACGCGGCGTGGATCTTCTGGGCCACTTGGTACGGCAGAGACAGGCACACCAGGCGCTCGGGGCTCGGCAAACCGAACCCAGCCAAGGACGGAGGAGTGACCTCCGCGAAGGTCTGCCCGGCGTGCCCCTCGTCAGGAGACACCTCCACCTGGACACGTCGCCACGTCGTTCCACCCAACTCCACGATCACATCGAACCGCCTCGGCTTGACGATCTTGTCAGGCGACTCGATGGCCTCGACCTCGCCTCGCACCAACGTCAAGGGACCCCAAGGCCAGGCGAAGACCTCATCGAGCCCGTCGAGGAAACTCTCGATGCCACCGCGGACCAGGCCGTCCACGTCAGTCGTAGTCCGGGTCATGCCAGGCAGACGGTACTGGAGCATGGTGCCGCCCTTGAGCAAGAACCTGGCCTGACCGGCATCGTCCACCGCGCGTTGCAACGACGCCGTCACCATAGATGAAGCGACCAGCCATCCGAGGCGTCCACCGGAGCTTGACAGCTTGTCCTCCGCCTGGGTGATCCAGGCGTTGAGAATGCGCGCCGAGCGGGGGTCCTTCTCTTTCGGTGTGAGCCCCGACAGGGCTTCGACGAGGTTCCAGGGCTCACCTGTGCGCATGGTCACGTTCCTCCAGCTTCTGGGCCAGCCGTTCCCGGTCAGCGCGAAGCAGTCGGCTAGTCTTGCCGCCGCGATCCAGTGCCTGCTTGACCAGGTAGGTGTCCAACCCCCAGTCGATGCACTGACCGATAGTGGTGGCTACGGTGGTGATTGGGATCTGCTCGAACCAGGTGACCTGCTCAGGTACGAGGTCGTGGTGGTGGACGACGTACTGATCTCCGCCTGCACGGCGCAAACGACGCCGCTTGGCGACGTTGACATGCACCTTGTCGGGATTGATGTCGCTGATACCCCACGCGGTCAGGGCCGTCTCGTGGCTGAGACAAGCCTCCGGCGCGCCAGTCCACAGCACCGCCCTGGCCCAGTTGTCGTAACGGGTGGCAGGCACTTGCGGCACCCGGTACACGCCATGGGCCACCCTGTCCAGCCTTCCCCGCGCGGTCAGCTGGGCGACCTGTGGTTGAGGCACGCCAGCCTCCATGGCCTGGGCAAGGGTGACGAACCCGTGCTGGTCCATGGCGATCTCCCGCAACCGGTCCAGATAGGTCACAATCTCATTCAGCACGGCGAAACCATATCACGATCATATGGTTTTGACAACAACCACCCGGATTGGCTGGCTTCCTCTCAGCCGATCACTGACCCGACCCCCTGCACGCTCGGACTGCCGCGGCCCGCTCATCGCTTACCTATCGAAATAATCGCGCGACAGCAGGAACCACCCGCTTGCAACCGCAAGCACATTCCCCCGTTGACCAGCGTCGATCAACACGGTCGGCACCCATCGAAAACTGCCGCAAAGTGAGAAACCGGAGTGACTAGCTCAAGGGTTCGATTCCCGTGGGCGGCCCCGGAATATGGCAGTTGATCTGCGTATATGCAGGAGACTAAGCATGGATTACATCGCAATAAGTACCTAACCCCACGGAAACCCCACTGATTGGTGTTCCCTCGGCGGCACCGTACGGACCGGCCAACGGAAAGGCGACTGGCGTGGTGACCCTTGGCCAAGCGGTTGGGCAAGCGACGCGGGAGCGAGGTCCACCGCTGGCGTGGCGCTTGGCGCACTCGCAGCCGGGATCGCCGTCCGACACGCGCTATGGTTCTGGGCAAGAACAGGGAACAGAGGACTGCGGGCTACCAGAGGGTTCTGGGCGCATATCTCGCGTTGATCACGGCGCTGATCGCGGTGTTTGGGGTACTACGGACGATGGAAACCAACGCGGCCACGTTGCACGAACAGTTGCGCGCTGAAGAGCGTTCGCGGCTCAACGAGCGCTACCAGGCGGCATCGGCCCAACTCGGCAATGATTCGTCCGCCGTCAGGGCCTGGGCGATGACAGCGCTCGCATCTATCGCAGACGACTGGCAGGCGTACTTCAGTGGAGCCACCTTCAACACCGAAGGAGGCAATGCGGGCTTCGCTGGAATCACCTTGAACGCTGGCAAAGTCTTGTTTGAGAGCATGGGGCTGAGCGACGCCAGTTTCAGCTTCTTCGACGGGAACGATTACGCGGACGAGGATGTCTATCTGGGGGTGGGCGATGCCATGGGGGCAAGGTTTGACACGATCCCTTCGTTTGCGGGCACGGTGTTCGGAATAGGCATGTGTGTCAACGAGGATTCTTCGCAGCCGGAGCCGTGCCAGACAAACATCGCCCTCACCCAGTTCGGGTCTGCCAAGTCTCTTGAGGCGGGGTTTGGCACTGCACTCGTCGCCGCCGGACGCGACGTGATTGTCGGCGAGGACGCTTTCCAGGCCGGCCTTGTAGGCGTAGATGGTGTCCGGGGAGACATGCAGGTAGTAGAGAGTCGATTGGGGCGAGGCGTGCCTCACTGTCGATGGGCCTCTCGCCCTGCGCCAGCCCCACGTCCACGAGATTCCCCGCCGCTCACGCTGCCGAGCCGATTGAGGGTGTTGGAGCGCGTGAGCGCGGAGTACACCCGGCAGCCCCACGCCTCCGAAGCCACCGGGCCCTCACTTCACGATCCCGCAAGGTTCGCGCTCTCGGCCTGCGCCAACCCTCGCGCCTCTGGTTGACTCATGATTGTCCGTCGCACACCACCCCATCGCACATGCCCACCCACCCCAAGGACCGCGCCATGCTACCGCCGCGCCAGTACGTGAAGCGCTGGGGGTTCCCGCTTGCGGCCTTGACTCTGATCGGCGGCATCTGCCTGGTGGTCGGCACCGTGGGTGGGTGGACTCCCAGGCAGGAGGTCCATTCTGAGACCGGCGTGTGGGATCTGCGCGCCTTCGACCTCACCCGCACCGCCGTCACCCTGGTAGGCGATGCCGCCTACGTCCCCGGTGCGTTCCTCACCCCGGCGCAGTTCGAGGAGGCGGATCGACTCGGCGAGGCCCGCATCGGTGGCCTGTTCCAAGACGGCGCCTCCTACGGCACCCGCCGCCTGCGAATCCTCGTCGAGCCCGGCGCCGCGTTGACCGTCGCAGACAAGCCAGGCGAGGGCGCGGACTGGGTTTACCTCACGGTCAGCGACACCACCCCCACCACCCCCACCACCCCCGACACCCCCGACACCCCCGACACCACCCCCACCACCCCCCGAATCGTCGCTGCTGACCGCTTTGGCGTCCCCGCCTCGGACCGCGCGGCCGCCGCGCCATCAGACGGCTACCTGATCCTGACCGCCGTGGCCGATGGCGGACGCCTCGACATCCTTGAGCACGCCGCCAACTGGGTCCTGGACAAGGGCTACGGCGCCAACGAGTACACGGTCGGCGCCACCTGGCTGATGCGCGCGTACACCACCGGCGTGTTCGCCGGGCCACTTATCATCATGGGCTGCCTCCTCGCTCTGTTCTGTTTCCACCTGATCCTGTGGCTCCGATGGCGGCCTTACCGCGTCTCGCTGTATTGCGCCGGGACGTGCCTGGCCTGGTTCATCTCGGTTGGCTTGACCTCAACCAAGCCGCTCCTGACCCTGCTCCCCTGGCTGAGCTGGGACATCGCCTACACGTTGGAGTACCTCTCCTCCGCATGCGCCGGCATCACCCTCTACCTTGTGTGGATCGGCGTGTTCCCCTGGGTGGGGAGCAAACGCCTAAACGCCCTCGCCGCCCTGATCTTCACCGGCGCGGTGACCCTCGCCCTGGTCACCGATTCGCTGGCCATGCAGGCGGCCGGTCCGTG
>JAISBQ010000372.1 GCA_031266115.1 Bifidobacteriaceae bacterium | reverse complement strand
GCCGCCGTTGATCGTGATCGGGCTGTTTGCTTCGCTACTTCCACCGCCGCCTATCCCGGCGCCGTCGGCCGCGCCGGCGTAGGCATGGAGAACGCCGATCTCGTCATCGGCCGCGGAAGCGGAGTCGATGGTGATCGACGTGTCGGGCGGGACATAGATCCCGGCATTCTGCCCGCCGCCGCGGATGGTGTTGACGCCGGACAGGAGAAGCGTGAGGTCCGCGCCCGGGTCGAGGCGAAAGGCGGGGTCCGAGATGCCGGACACGTCGATGGAGGCGTCCGCCAGCCGGATCGTGGCGACCCCGGTGATCAGCACCCGGTTCTGGGTGGTTGTGCCGGTCAGGGTGACGTCGGCGCCATCGGCCACGGTGAACGTGCCTATTGACTGGTTGTCATCGTCTGGCCGCCATGTCCACCCATTCCCCCAGGTCATCGAGGTGTCATCCACGTCGATGGTCGAACTGGTGGAGGCGGCCTGGGCCGTCACGGGCAAGAGCGAGCCGATGCAGACGGCGAGGGCCAGTGGAATCGCGATGGCGCGGATTGAGTGGGCAGGGTCCATGACACATTCCTTAGAAAAGGGGTGGACGGCGGCGGCACATCGACGCTAGCAGCGAGCCACCGGGGCCCCTGCGGGACCTTCGTCGCTGTGGCTTTCGCGGTGTCCGACCCCGCGGTGCCAGCGGTCGAACCGCCGACGGCCCGTGACCGCTTGCCGGTCTGCCCGCGCGTCGGCCTGTTCGCCTGACCTGCTGGTTTGCCGCAAGACAGCTCGGGTGTGGCTCACTGTCGGGGTGGCCGCGTAGCTTCCTACTGCTGGTAGGATGCCGTCGTGACGGACGTGGTGGAACGTGCGAAGAAGTCGGTGAGTATTCCGCAGGCCCTTGTGGACGCGGTTGAAGAGCGCCTTGACGACGTCGACAGCTTCTCTGCCTACGTGACCAAGGCGTTGCGAACCCAACTGCTCCACGACCACCTTGAGGCACTGGCCGCCGAACTGGACTCCGGTCACGGACGACCCGCCCAGGCCGACATCGACGCGCGCGCCGCCGAGCTGCTGGGTCAATGAGGACCGTCGTCCTCGACTCCGACGCTCTTTCGCGCCTGGCACGCATGGACGGTTCGATGTCAGTGACAGTTCACGCACTGGCGAAGACCGGCCAGCCTGTGGTAGTTCCCACAGTCGTCTTGGTAGAGGTGATGACCGGCAAGGCGAGCGATGCCGCCGTGTTCCGGGTGGTGAAGGGGTTCGCCTTTCACGGTCTTGACTCCGCCACGGCGACTGCCGCTGGAGCGTTGCGCGAACGGGCCGAGGGTCTGCGTCGCAAGAAGCGTGACCTCAGCGTTGACGCCGTCATCGCCCAAATCGCCCGCGACCTGGCCCCATCCACCGTCATCACGGCCGATGTGCCCGACCTCACCCTCCTCACCGCGGGAGCGGACGTGGTCGTCGTCCCCGTGTCCTAGCACCGCTATCCCGCCCAGGACCGCGGTAAAGGGCATGGGTCCTGTCGGCGGCCCACGGGTTCCGTCTCGGGTGGCGCGCTCAGGGCCACCCCACGGTTTCTCGCGGAGATCGTCCTCTCGCCAGCGGACCGGAACTACCGTTTCGCTGGCCGCCTTCGCGGTTACGGCCACGTGGTGGAGGCGTCTGGGGTGCGGCCTTGGGAACGTAGCCACGTGTTGAACTCTTCGGCCCACTGGCGGTGAGCGGTGACTTGCCAGGCGTGGAGTTCGGTGGGGGTCATGGTGTGGACTGCAGCCTCAGCGGCCTGGGACGAGGCGAGCATCGCATCCAGGGTGGCGATCGTGGCGTGGACGTCCCCCAGAGCGTCATGGAACTCGCCGACCGTGCTCGCACCGTAGGCATCGGCCACGGCTACCAGGGTTCGCTTGCCTCGCCGGAACCGCCAGATTCCCCGGTCGATCACCAGCGGATCCAGGACGGGCCCGATGGGCCGTCCCAGGCGTTCGGCGAGAGTCGCCAGGCCGGTTCGCCGCAACTCCGCCTCGAGGATGCCTAGATCGAAGGGCGCGTTGAACGCCACGAGCGGGCGATCGCCATCGGCGGCGATGGCGGCGGCGATCTCCTCCAGAGCGGTGGCACGGTCTTGGCCGTGGGTACGGGCGTGCTCGGTGGTGATGCCGTGAATGGCAGTGGCACGTGCCGGAATGTCGATGTCCGGGCGCACCAACCAGGTGCGTTCGCGGACGGTGGCATCGGCGTCCCGCCACACCAGCGCGGCGGTGACAATCCGATCATGGGCAACGGCAACACCCGTGGTCTCGGTGTCGAAACCAAGCACGGGCCAAGCGGGGGAGATCATCGCACAGCCTTTCTTCCAGGTATGCCCGCCAGGGTCCCACGAACCCCCGACATTGAGGGACGCTCTGGCCCGGCGGCTCGGCGGCACGTACGCGGGGCCGGCGCCGGACACGCGTTGGGCATCGAAGACGGTGAGCCTGGTCGCGTCGATGGGGCGTTGCCATCGCCGCAGGTTGGCGCGCCAGGGCTGACTTGCCCGTGATTCCGCCTAGCATGCCGTAGACTCCTAAACCTGCAACCTTCGCGCGGCCCGAGGGTCCAGCGAGGTCGCTGCCTACACGGCGACGTGGCCGCGCGAACGGGCCGGAGCGTCGCCGGGCTTGCGCACAAGGATACTGGAGGTGACTGGACGTTTGTTCGATGAGGGATGGCACTGCAGTGCGGCGGAGATGTAGGAGCATGCTGGAAGGTAGATTGTGAGATGGCGATACGTTTGCGCGTCGGCGCAGCTGGCCGGTTGGCTGGAGGCTCTGAGCGAAGACGCTTGGCCGCGTCGACGGAGGAGCGACTGGCCAAGATGAAGGGTTGGGAAGAATTGACCCCCGAAGCGCTACGAGAGAAGCTATGGCGGGAAATGGACCCGACACCGGTCAAGAGTCCTTTTGTGATCACCGCGATCGACGGCGTGAAGTCGTCCAGACAGGGGCAGGCATCGCGGAAGAGCGGGCCGCCCGGTTCGTGTACACCGCACACGACACCATGACGATGAGGCAACGCAGGGGCTTCTGACTGTGAACGTCCACCGTCTTCCTTTCTCCGAGTCGCTCGGTGCGTATCTCGCGGCACTGGTGTGTGAGCCGGATTGGGTGGCACGCCGAATCGAGACGTGTCAGATCCTTGATATGGAGCGGACCGTTCGGCGTGTTTCCCTCGATATTGACACTAAGCGATTGAGGACATTGGCTCGCTATGCCGGGATCGCGGAGAAGCGAATTCCGATTCCACTGT
>JAISBQ010000347.1 GCA_031266115.1 Bifidobacteriaceae bacterium | reverse complement strand
GCCGCCTACCACCAGTACGTCGACGCCATCGGGCGCGGACATGGCGTCCAGCGCCCGGCGCCTACTGTCGATTGTCAGGGCAGAGCTTGGCATGAGTGCCTCCATGTTTTGAGTTCTTGATTCGCCGAATCTCGCAGCAGTACATCGACGTGGTCGGTGTTGACCGGCAAATCTGCCGCGATGTCCCCCGGCCGATTATGCCCGCCTGGTCACCCATCGCACGGTGCCTGCACGAACGTGCAAGAATGGGCGAATGGACCGACCCAGAGAGCAAGACGTGCTGCTTGCCGCGTCGATGTACTACTCCCACGAGTACACGATGGATGCCGTCGCGCGCCGGTTGGGGACCTCGCGTTCCACTGTGAGCCGCCTGCTGAAGGTCGCGCGGGCCGAAGGCATCGTCACGATCGCCATCCGCGACCCTCAAGCGCACCGTCTCGGCGTCCTAGGTGTCATCAGGGACCGTTTTGGCATCGAGACGCACATCGTTCCGCTCCCGGACGATGCGAGCGAAGTAGAGCGCCTGACCCTGGTGGCCACGGCGGCCGCCCGGGTACTGGGCGCCTGGATGGACTCCTCGATGGTGTTGGGGGTGGCGTGGGGAACCACCACTACGGCGATCTCCCGCGAACTGCTCCCCAAGCCCATCCGCGGTGCGGTGGTGGTCCAGCTTAACGGCGCAGCCAACACCCGGACCTCGGGGATCGCCTATGCCGGAGCCCTGATGTCCCGCTTCGCCGAGGCGTTCAATGCGTCGATCCTGGACTTCCCCGTCCCCGCGTTCTTCGACTACCCCCAGACCAAGCTCGCGATGTGGCGGGAGCGATCCATCAGCCGAGTCCTCAACGTCCAGGCGCACGCGGACATCGCGGTGTTTTCCGTGGGCGCCGTCGCGGGGTCCCTGCCGTCGCACGTCTACTCCGCAGGGTATCTGGAGCCGGCCGATATGCAGATTCTGCGCGATGAGGGCGTGGTCGGGGACGTGTGCACCGTGTTTCTGAGGCCCGACGGCTCCTACGCGGACATCGAACTGAACAAACGCGCAACCGGTCCCACGCCAAGGCAGCTTGCCGAGATCCCCCGCCGCCTGTGCGTGGTGGCTGGCGACGCCAAGGTTGAAGGCCTCCTTGCGGCGCTGCGGGCAGGGGTGGCCACGGACCTCGTGGTCGACGAACGCACGGCAAGCCTGCTCGTCCAACTCATGCACTCCACCGACGCAAGGCCTGCCGATTAGGGCGCCGTCGGGCGATCCGGAGCGCGGGCGCGTCGGGTCTGCTCGCGCATGAGGCGCGTTGCCTCGTCTACACCCAGGTGCGCCACCAGGGGGACGCACGGGCCCTGTGTGGAGTGGATGTGCACCGTAGCCACGCCCAGGGCGCGCTGCCACGGGCCCTGGGTCACGCTGATCGCTTGAGTCCGTGCGTGCGGCACCACAATCACCTGTCTGATCCAGGCGCCCGACCGGATCACCACGGCGTGCGGCGTCACCGCGTAGCCCCGGCGACGCACGCTCAACGGGTCCAGCCACCGGGCCCGGCGGGGCGCCGCCACAAACCCCTCCCCCTGGCCTCGGCCTGTCAGCGCGTGGCGCCACAGGGGTTCCAGCACGGGTCCCACCATCGCGGGCGCGAGGTACCACAGGAGCTGTGCGGCCTGCCCGAACGGTCCCACGGGGACCACCACGGCGCGGCCGCGAGAATCGGATCCATAGCCCGCGACGTTG
Source organism: Bifidobacteriaceae bacterium (assembly GCA_031266115.1). Taxonomy (GTDB): domain Bacteria; phylum Actinomycetota; class Actinomycetes; order Actinomycetales; family WQXJ01; genus JAIRRT01. The sequence continues at coordinate 1,664 of JAISBQ010000347.1, read as the reverse complement.
ACATCCATGCGCCACCAGCCGAAACCTCGCCACGCGAAGGGCTGCCTGAGGCGCAGCGCCTGCACTCGTGCCGGCGGCACGGTCTGCGAGACCAACTCGGTCAGGCCGTGGCGCAGCACCACGCCGTCGGACGCGCCATCCGCGGTGAAGTTGAACTCAGAGGTAACCCGCTTCCATACAAACACGATCCCCATCCATACGGAGGTGGCGCCGCCCGCGAGCACCCCAAGCAGTGCGCGCGGACCGGTGAGCCCCAGGCCTATGGCGATGATCACAGCCGCAGCGGCGATGGGCGCCATCGGCCACAGTGCCAACGACGCGAGCATCCGCGCCGGGGGGACCGCGAAGAGCCTCACCGGAGGCGGCCCGTCCGGCGGCCGGGCGGGGGCGTCGCCGAAGTCGGTCAGCGGCGCGAATGCCTCATCGCCGAGAGCTGCGGCGGACGGCGTCGTCTGCGGGGCCGGTCCCCCGGTCTTCACGGCTGCGGCCCTGGCAAGCAGATCTGCGCGAACCCTCGCGGCGTCGCTCACCCGCAGGTAGGCGAGGGAAAACCCGGAATCGCCGCCTGAGGCCGTGGTGAGCCGCAACTCGGCCAGTCCGGCGAGCCGGGCGGCAAGCGTGCGCACCATGTCCACCGATTGGAGCCGGTCGAGACGCATGTGACGCCTTCGGCGCATGAGAATCCCCGTGGTCATCTCGACGCTGTCCGCGTCTACCCGGAAGGCCGCGGCGCGCCACCACATCACGGCGTATGTCGCCACCGACGCCACGACGATGGCGGCGATGAGCCCGATCACCGCGAGCCCAGTCGTGACAGGGTCCAAGCCCCACCGCCGGCCCACGGGCTCGGTGACATCGGCGAGCATCTCGGCGTCGCCGCCCAGCAGAGCCTCGGCCGCCTGCTGAATGGCGATCGCCACGAGGCCGGCGAATGCCACCCATGCGCGCACCACGGGTGTCAACGGGTGCAGCCGCCTCCACGACGGCTCCGAGGTACCAGCCGGGCCCGCGGCGGCCGAGACCCGACCGGGATCGTCCAGCGGGTGTGGCGGGACGGCATCGGCGGGCGAACTCGGCGAGTCGGCACCGTCGACGGGGTGCGGCGGGCTGCGCCGACCTGAATGCCTCACAGGCCGGTCATTCTCGCCTCGCCGCGCGCGACCAAGCGTTCGCGCAGACCTGCGGCGGCATCAGCGGGCAGGCCGGGGATGGTGACATTGACCCCCACAGCCGCAGTGTGCATGTCCAGCGTGGCCAATCCCAAGCGCCGCGCGAGTGGGCCGGCGTTGACGTCTACGTATTGGAGGCGGCCATACGGGATCACCGAACAGGTGGCCACGAGGATGCCGCGGCGGATGAGGAACTCCTCGGGCCCCTCGGCGTAGCCAATGGCGCGGACCTGCCGCGAGATGAGCACGCTCACCCACACGGCGACGGCCAGGATCGCTGCCGCGACAGCGCCGAGCACCCACGCCCGTCCCGCGATCGCACCGACGCCGAGCCCGATCGCGATCGGGCTCGCGCACGCCCAGACTCCCGCTTGACGCGCCGTTGCCAGCCGCGAGTCCACGCAGGTCCACGCCACGTCATCGGGGAAGATCGACGGGCGAGTCCCTGAGCGTGGCACCTGGCGATTATCTCCCACAGTGCCACGGTGGCGGGCC
>JAISBQ010000136.1 GCA_031266115.1 Bifidobacteriaceae bacterium | reverse complement strand
CGCGAGATCGAGGCGATCGCCGTGGGTCTGGGCGAGGCGCTGGACTTCGAGGTCATCAACCAGACACCGATCTTTGTGGAGGAGTTCTCCCGCCAGCTGCAGGCCCGCGGCATTCCCGTGGTGACGCCGCCCGGTGGGCTCGGTCTCCACCTGGACGCCAAGGCGTTCTTGTCGCATCTCACGCAGGATCGCTATCCCGCCGGCGCGTTGGCTGCGGCAGTATTCATCGCCGCCGGCGCCCGCGGCATGGAGCGAGGCACCATGTCGGAGCAGCGCGAGCCGGACGGTTCCGAGCGTTTCGCGGAGATGGAGCTGCTGCGCCTCGCCATCCCGAAGCGGGTCTATACCCTGTCGCACATCACGTACGTGGTGGACCGGTTGGCGTGGCTGTGGGAGAACCGGGAGTTGGTGGGTGGCCTGCGCTACGTCGAGGAACCCGAGGTGCTGCGGTTCTTCTTCGGCCGGCTGGAGGCGGACAACGACTGGATGGAACGCCTGGTGGCGGCCTTCCGACGGGATTTCGGGGGGAGCCTGTAGAGCCGCGTGGCGCAGGGTGATCCAACGACTGGATGGAACGCCTGGTGGCGGCCTTCCGACGGGATTTCGGGGGGAGCCTGTGACCACCTCGTGACGCGTGGCGCCTCGTGAGTCTCGGCGGTCACGGGATTTTGGCAACCTGGGTGTTGTGTATTATGGGTGGGCCGTGGCGCCGCAGGGGGCGGCGCCGCCGTGACCAGGAGGGCGTCAGTGTCGCAGGAGTCCAGCAACGCGAGCACGCGCGCTGAGATCCTCGCCCGAGAGGATGAACCCCACGAGCGACAACTCCATGGGTCCAGCAACGCGAGCACGCGCGCTGAGATCCTCGCCCTTGTCGTCGCCGAGGGTCCCATCACGGCCGGCGATCTGGCCGAGCGTCTCGGACTCGCCGCCGCCGGGGTCCGTCGGCACCTGTCGTGCCTGATGGCCGACTGCTTGATCGCCGATCACCGTGTCGCGCAGCCCGGCCACCGGCGGGGCCGTCCCGCCCGGCACTTCGTGGCGACCGATCGGGCACACACCGAATTGGGCTCCGAGGGCGACGCCCTCGCCCTTCAACTCCTCGACTATCTGGCAGAGATTGGCGGCGACCGTGCGTTGGTGGACTTCGCGGGGAGGCGTGGAGCGCACTTCGAGCGGCGTTACACGGAGGCTGTACGTCGCGCCGGCGCCGATGTGGCGGCCCGCGCGGCGGCGCTGGTAGCCGCCCTGCGCCAGGACGGCTATGCTGCCTCACTGCGCCCCGGCCCAGGGTCTTTGACGGTCCAACTGTGCCAGGGCCACTGCCCGGTCCACGCGATCGCCAGGGCGTTCCCGCGACTCTGCGACGAGGAGACCGCGGCGATCTCCCGGATGCTCGGCGTCCACGTGCAGCGCCTCGCCACCTTGGCGAGCGGCGAGCACGTCTGTACGACATGTGTGCCCGTCGCGCCCGGCAGTCCGGGCCCTGAACCCCAGGAGTGTGCATGACGGCTGAACCGATGAGCCAAGCCGAGACCATCGCGTCCATCGGCGCCTATTCCTATGGGTGGCACGATTCCGACGATGCCGGCCGTCACGCCCGGCGCGGACTGGACAGTGGCGTGGTGCGCGAGATCTCGCGCCTCAAGAACGAACCGGAGTGGATGACATCGCTGCGCCTCCAGGCGCTCGACCTGTTCGACAAGAAGCCGATGCCGGCGTGGGGACCGGACCTGACCGGCGTGCACTTCGATGACATCAAGTACTATGTGCGCCCCACGGACCGCCCGGCCACCTCGTGGGACGCCGTGCCCGAGGACATCAGGCGCACGTACGACAGGCTGGGGATCCCCGAGGCGGAGAAGCAGCGCCTCGTCGCCGGGGTGGCGGCCCAATACGAGTCCGAGGTGGTCTACCACCAGATTCGCGAGGACCTGACCGCCCAAGGGGTGATCTTCCTCGATACGGACACGGCGCTGAAGGAGCACGAGGACCTTGTCCGGCGCTACTTCGCCTCCGTGATCCCCCCGGGGGATAACAAGTTCGCGGCCCTCAATACGGCGGTGTGGTCCGGGGGATCGTTCATCTATGTGCCGCCGGGGGTCCACGTCCAGATCCCGCTCCAGGCCTATTTCCGGATCAACACCGAGAACATGGGCCAATTCGAGCGCACGCTGATCATCGCGGACGAGGGGTCGCATGTGCATTATGTGGAGGGCTGCACGGCTCCGATCTATTCGACAGATTCCCTGCACGCCGCCGTCGTGGAAATCGTGGTGGGCCGGGGCGCGCGTGTGCGCTACACCACCATCCAGAACTGGTCCACCAACGTCTACAACCTCGTGACCAAGCGGACCACGGTGGCTGAGGGCGGGACCATGGAGTGGGTGGATGGGAACATCGGTTCCAAGGTATCGATGAAATACCCGGCGTGTATTCTGCTCGGCCCAGGCGCCCGTGGGGAGACGTTGTCGATCGCCTTTGCCGGGGCAGGCCAGCACCAGGACACCGGCGCCAAGATGGTCCACGCGGCCCGCGACACCTCCTCCTCCATCGTGTCGAAGTCGATCTCGCGGGGTGGGGGGCGCACCTCCTACCGCGGTCTGGTCAAGGTAGCCGAAGGTGCCGAGAACGCCAAGTCCAACGTCCTGTGCGATGCGCTCCTGGTGGATCAGATATCCCGCTCCGACACCTATCCGTACGTGGATATCCGCGAAGACGATGTCCACATGGGGCACGAGGCCACGGTATCCAAGGTCTCGGAAGACCAATTGTTCTATCTCATGTCGCGAGGGTTGGGAGAGTCAGAGGCGATGGCGATGATCGTTCGCGGATTCATCGAACCCATCGCCCGCGAATTGCCGATGGAATATGCGCTGGAGTTGAATCGATTGATCGAGTTGCAGATGGAAGGATCGGTGGGCTGATGCCGCCCGTAGCCACCGCGTCGCGAGCGGACCGTCCCACCAGCTACGACCTGGCGGCCTTTCCCCCCGTCACCGGCGCCGAGGAAGAGTGGCGTTTCACCCCCGTCGAGCGGTTGCGCGCCCTGCTCGGCCCGGACTTTCATGGCGGTTCGGTGTCGGTGGAGGTGGACGATGCCGGCCCTCACCCCAGCGACCCTGGCTCGCCCGTGCGGGTCGAACGGGTGGGGCGTGACGACCCGCGCCTCGGCCAGACGCCCGCGCCCTCGGACCGCGCCGGGGCCGCCGCGTGGGCGGGGTTCGCCGAGGCGACGATCATCACGGTGGCGCCTGGCGCCATCGTCGGTGGGCCGATTCGTGTGCGATGCCGGGGCAACGGGGCCAGCACCCCTGACGCCATCCATCTCGCCGTGGTCGCGGGGACCAACGCCCAGGCGACCGTGGTTCTGGAGCATTCGGGGTGCGCGAACGTGGCCGAGACGGTGGAACTCCAGGTGGCCGAAGGGGCGAACGTGCGCGTCCTTGCGATACATGAATGGGACGAGCCCAGCGTTCACACCTCGTCCCATCGGGCTCGGCTCGCGAAGGATGCGACGCTCGCCCACGGGGTGGTCACCCTCGGCGGTGGGGTGGTCCGCCACACCGCGGACGTCGTGTTCGCCGGACCGGGCGGGACGGCGGAGTTGCTGGGGCTGAACCTCACCGATACCGGCCACCACCACGAGGCACGGCTGTTCGTGGATCACGCGGCCGCGCAGTGCACCTCGCGGGTGACCTACAAGGGGGCATTGCTGGGGGCCGGGGGGCACAGCGTCTGGGTGGGCGACGTGCTCATCCGCAAGGCCGCCGTGGGCACGGACACCTATGAGGAGAACCGCAACCTAGTCCTCGCGCGTGGCGCCCGTGCTGATTCGGTGCCGAACCTCGAGATCGAGACCGGGGAAATCCGTGGCGCGGGGCACGCCAGCGCCACGGGACGCTTCGACGATGAGCAGGTCTTCTACCTGCGTTCTCGGGGGATCGACTTGGCGACTGCCCGGCGCCTCGTGGTCCACGCGTTCTTTGCCGAGCTGATCGGCCGCCTCGGGGTGGCCGAGATGACCGACCACCTCACCGCGTCCGTGGACCGCGCCCTGGATGCGTCCATGACTCCGGCGGAGATCCCATCCGCTGCCCACACCGACCGATCCGAGGAGCACGCGAGGCTATGACAGTCCTGGACATCCGCGACCTGCACGTCGCTGTCGACACCGACGAGGGCACCACCGCGATTCTGCGCGGGGTGGACCTGACCATCCGCTCTGGCGAGACTCACGCGATCATGGGTCCCAATGGGTCGGGGAAGTCCACGCTCGCCTATTCCCTCGCCGGCCATCCGAAGTACCGCGTGGCGGGGGGCAGTGTCACCCTGGATGGGCGCGACGTGTTGGCGATGACCCCCGACGAGCGCGCGAAGGCCGGCCTGTTCCTCGCCATGCAGTATCCGGTCGAGGTACCGGGTGTCACGGTCTCGAACTTCCTGCGAACGGCCAAGACCGCCATCGACGGCGAGGCACCGCCGCTGCGCACATGGATCCGGGACATGCGCGCCGCGATGGAGGCGTTGAGGATGGACTCGTCCTTCGCCGAACGGTCCGTCAACGAGGGGTTCAGCGGGGGAGAGAAGAAACGCCACGAGATCCTCCAAATGGAACTCCTGCGCCCGGCCGTAGCGATCCTCGACGAGACCGATTCCGGCCTTGATGTCGACGCGCTGCGGATCGTGGCCGAAGGGGTCAACCGCGCCAAGGCCGCCACGGGCCTCGGCGTCATGCTCATCACGCACTACACGCGGGTGCTGCAGTACATCCGGCCCGATCGCGTGCACGTCTTCGTGGCCGGAAGGATCGCCGAACAGGGCGGCGCCGAGCTTGCCGACCGACTGGAGGCGGAGGGCTATGACAGATTCCTCGCCGGCGCCTGAGGAGGGTGCTTCTTGTGTCACGTCGTTCACCTGGGAGTGTCGGGGTATGACAGATTCCTCGCCGGCATCTGAGGAGGATGCCCCCGCGGAGCCCATCACCGCGCGCGAGGTGGACCGCATCCGGCGTGACTTTCCGATTCTCGAGCGACGAGTCCGCTCGGGACGCCGGCTCGTCTACCTCGACACGGCCGCGACGGCCCAGCGCCCCGTGTGCGTGAGCGCCGCGATGACGTCTTTCTCGAGCGCGTCCTACGGCGCGGTCCACCGCGGCGCCCACCGGCTCGCCGAGGAAGCCACCGACGCGTTCGAGGAGGCGCGGACGCGAGTGGCCCGGTTCTTTGGGGTGGCCGGCGACGAGATCGTGTTCACCTCCGGCACCACCGCCGCCCTCAACCTCGTCGCGTTCGCTCTGGCCGAGATCGCCGCCGGCCCGGCTACGGGGTCTGCGGTCCCCGTCATCCGCCCAGGTGACCGGATTCTTCTCACCGAGGCGGAGCACCACGCCAACCTCGTCCCATGGCAGCGACTCGCCCGGCGAACCGGAGCGGACCTCGCGTGGATCCGGCTCGGTCCGGATGGACGCCTCGGCCTTGACGATCTGGACACGTTGGTCACGCCCCGGACCCGGGTGATCGCCTTCACTCACGCCTCCAACGTCACGGGCGCGATCACCGATGTGGCGCGACTGGTGGCGGCGGCCCGCGCTGTCGGCGCGATGACGGTTCTGGACGCCGCCCAGTCGGCACCTCACCTGCCGGTGGATTTCCGCGCACTAGGCGTGGACGTGGCGGCCGTCAGCGCGCACAAGATGCTGGGTCCCACGGGGATCGGCGCACTGTATGGGCGCGCGGAGATTCTGGACGCGCTGCCACCCGTGGCCACCGGTGGGTCGATGGTCGAGATTGTCACCATGACTGAGGCCACGTTCCAGCCCCCACCGGCGCGCTTCGAGGCGGGCACCCAGGCGGTGACCGAGGCGGTGGGGTGGGCCGCGGCCCTGGACTACCTGTCGCACCTTGGCATGGACCGTGTAGCCGCCAGGGAAGCGACGCTGACGGCGCGACTGCTCGCGGGTGTGGCTGGGCTGGATGGGGTCCGCGTGTTGGGGCCAGATCGCGCCGTCGCGCGGACCGGCGCCGTGGCCGTGGAGATCGCCGGCGTCCACCCGCACGATGCCGGTCAGTACCTCGACGATCTGGGCATCGCCGTGCGCGTGGGACACCATTGCGCCCAACCGGTGCACCGGGCGCTCGGCGTGACCGCGTCCACACGCGCCTCACTCGGTGTGTACACCACCGAGGCGGAGGTGGACGCCTTCGTTGAGGCGCTCGGCGAGGTGCGAGCCTATTTCGGAGCCGCCCGGTGACCGGGAGCGCGGGGATGGAGTCGCTGTACCGGGAGCTCATCCTCGACCACTATCGCCACCCCCACGCGAAGGGGCTGGCCGAGTCCTTCGACGGGGAGTCTTTCCAGGTCAATCCGATGTGTGGAGACCAGGTGAGGCTACGGGTGACGGTGACGCCGGCATCGTCGGCGGATGATGCCACGCTCGCTGACGTGACGTGGGACGGCGGTGGCTGCTCAATCTCTCAGGCCTCGACCTCGGTGATGAGCGACCTTGTGCGCGGGCTGGACCTGGCGCACGTGGAGGAGGTGGCCGGGGTCTTCGCCCGCCTCATGCACTCCCGCGGCCTGGGGTTGGGAAACGACGCCGATGAGGACGTCTTGGGCGACGCGATCGCGTTCGAGGGTGTGGCCCAGTACCCGGCGCGGGTCAAGTGCGCGCTCCTGGGCTGGATGGCCCTGAAGGACGCACTAGCCAAAGCGGTGGCGGGGGATCGCTCGCCCGCCCGGATACCGGAGGGATTCGCATGACCGAGGGTGCGCCACACGGGGTGAGCGTCGAGGACATCACCGAGGCGCTGAAGGATGTGATCGACCCGGAGCTGGGGGTCAACGTCGTGGACCTGGGCCTGCTATACGGGGTCGAGGTGGGGTCCGATGGCGTGGCGCGGGTCGATATGACGCTCACCTCGCCGGCGTGCCCACTGACTGCCATGATCGAGAGTCAGGCTGCTGCGGCCGTCGAGGGGCTGGTGAACGACGTGAGGATCCAGTGGGTGTGGTCGCCGCCCTGGGGGCCATCGAGGATCACCGAGGATGGGCGGGCCCAACTGCGGGCTATCGGGTTCAACGTCTGAGTGACGCAGGCACGGTCCGTGGTAGGCGCGCGGGACCGCACGCCGCGCCCGGCCCAGAGGCGAACCTCCAGACCGGGCGCGGACGCGCGGGCCGTGACTCCCACATGCTCACCGGGTGGGCCATGCCTGCGCCACGCTTAGGGGTGAGGTCAGCGCTGCCCCACCTCGGCGAGGACGGAGCGGCGCTTGGAGAACAGGTCGAGGATGACGGCGGCGAGGAGCACGAGGCCCTTGACCACCATCTGCCAGGATTCGTTGACGCCCAGGATCGACAGGCCCATGGTCAGCAGACCCATGAGGAGCGCACCGATGATCGCACCGGAGACCTTGCCCACACCGCCGGTCACGGCGGCGCCGCCGATGAAGCACGAGGCGATCGCGTCGAGCTCGTACATGTTGCCGGCGGTCGGGGTGGCAGCGCCGAGCCGTGCGGTGACAATCACGGCGCAGATGCCGGTGAGCAGACCCATGTTGAGGAAGATGGTGAAGTTCACGCGCCGGGTGTTGACGCCGGACAGGATCGCCGCGTTGAGGTTCCCGCCGATGGCGTACACGTGGCGCCCGTAGACCGTGCGGTTCTGGACAAAGGTGTACACGACGATGAGCAGGGCAACGATGATGAGGACGATCGGGGTGCCGATGCGGGAGAGCGACAGCAGGTAGGCGAAGAAGATGATCACCACTCCCAGCAGCACGAGCTTGGCGATGGTCAGGCTCATCGGAACCGGCGTGAGTCCGTGGGCGCGCTCGGCGGCTCGGGTGCGGAAGCTCGAATACACCAGGCCGACGATGGCGATGGCGCCGATGGCGAGGGTGAACAGGTCTGCCTCGCCGCGGAAGAAGGACGGGAGGAAGGACGGCTCAACGGTCACCTCGCCGAAGGCCTCGGGCAGGCCGCCACCGGAGATCGCGTTGAACTCGCTGGGGAAGCCGGACAGGGTCTTGGCGCCGAGGGTGACCACGGCGAGACCGCGGAACAGCATCATGGACGAGAGCGTGACGATGAACGCGGGTATCCGCGCGATCGCGATCCAGATGCCCTGCCAGGCGCCCACCAGGAGGCCCGTGAGGAGGGCGGCAAGCACGGCCACAGGCCACGGCGCGTGGAAGTTGTACATGAGCTGGCCGATGACCGCGCCAACGAAGGCGACCACCGATCCGACCGACAGGTCGATGTGGCCGGCGATGATCACGGTGACCATGCCGATCGCTAGGACGGCCACGTAGGCGACCTGCTGGATGAGGGATGCGATGTTGTTGGGGTTGAGCAGCTTGCCCCCCGACATGACGGCGAAGAAGACGAAGATCAAGACCAGCGCGCCGAGAATGCCGTATTGGCGCAGGTTTGCCTTCAGATAGTCGACGATGTTCATCGGTGAACTTTCTCCTTTTCCTGGGTCATGAGGGTCATGAGCGACTCTTGGGTCGCTTCAGATCGGGGGACGTTGCCGGTGATCCGGCCACCGCTGAGGGTGTAGATGCGGTCGCAGATGCCAAGCAACTCGACCAATTCGGAGGAGATGACGAGGACGGCCTTGCCCTCGTCCGCCATCCGGTTGATGATCGTGTAGATCTCATACTTCGCGCCGACGTCGATGCCGCGCGTGGGTTCGTCGTGGAGGAGGATGGCTGGACTGGTGTAGTTCCACGTCGCCGG
>JAISBQ010000084.1 GCA_031266115.1 Bifidobacteriaceae bacterium | reverse complement strand
TAAGTTTGACGTTCGCCGGGGTCGTGTCTAGGCGAGGCGATCGTCGACGCCGTGGACGGGACGTACCGGGGCGATCGCACGTTCGCGCCGTGAGGCACCGTGGGTTCATGGCGAGTTGTCCACAGTCCGTCCTTCCGATGTCACTGGTCCCTTCTACCGTGGACCCATGCCACACGCGCCCCGTCTTGCCTCTCCTGCGTCTATTCCAGGAACCGTTCGGGTGGCCTCGGGAGGTCCACGCGAGTGGCGGGCAGCGGTGTGGCGCTGGCGTCTGGTGCTGGTTGTGCTGGGGGCGTTGATCGTGCTTCGGCTCGCCATCCCTGGCCTGGTCGAGGACCTGCGCCATACCGCCGATGTGCTGGTCACCGCTCGCGATGTCACGGTTGGCGAGGTGTTCGATGAGGATGCGCTGACGGTTGCCCAATTCGACGTGGGCGCGATTCCAGCCGGGGCACTGACCGCCCCCAGCCAGGCGATCGGGTCGCGGGCAACGGCCAACCTGCCAGCCGGCTATCCACTGGCGTCCGGCTTGGTCAATCCCGCGGGCGCGCTGGCCAACGCGCCGCCCGGTGCCGTGGCCATCCCGGTTCGTCTCAGCGACGCCGCGGCAGCGTCGGTCCTGGCGCCCGGCGACCGGGTGGATGTCCTCGCCGCCGGCGGCACCAGCGCCGCTGGCGAGGTCGCGCCAGCGCAGCGAGTGGCATCGGGTGCTGTGGTCCTCGCGATTCCCGACGTCGGTGAAGCCACACCCGGTGTGGTCCTCCTCGCGGTCACCCCCGATGAGGCGGCGCTGGTGGGTGGCGCCGGCGCGTGGTCAGTCCTGTCCGCGGTGATGGTCGGGTGAAGGCGTCCGCTCACCGTCGATTCCGGTGACGCCATCCGCCCCGCGGTGGAAAGGCTTGCCGAGTTGCAAGACCGCGGTGTGCCCGGGGGTCCGTGCACCCCCGCTGCACGCGGTGCTGCGCGCGGTTTCCGAGGCGGCATGCCCGAGAACTCAGCAAACGCCCGCTAACGCTCGCACCAGTGCGGGGGGACTTCGCGACTCAAGCGGTCGTCGTTGGTGTCGGCGTCATCGCCCCACGCCTCGTCACGGTCTGATTCCGGCCGGTCCGGTATCACGCAATCTCGCCCACTCACGCCCTTCAGGGTACTGGCCAAGCCCACAGCACGGACCTTGTGGAACGCGTACAATCCTGTCCCGCCGTCGGTGCGTGAGCGTCTCTTGGCTGGTCAAGTCACCTAGTCTCGGCCTTGTGACCCTGACTGGCGCGTGGCGTGCGGACAGCCCCGCTCTGGATCCCTCTCCTGCAAACGTGCCCTCGCCCGCCGCGCCCTCCACTGCTGGAGCGTTGGCGGAACATGGTGAGCGGATGGTGGAGGCCGTCATCGTCGGGGAGGAGCGGGCGGGAGAGCGTCAGCATGCGAAGGGGAAGCTGACCGCCCGCGAACGGATTGATCTGCTGCTCGATCCGGGCAGTTTTGTCGAGGTCGGGGCGCTGGTTCGGCATTCGGCGACGGCGTTCGGACTCGACCGACAGCGGCCCGCGGGCGATGGCGTGATCACCGGGCATGGGAGAGTGGACGGGCGTCAGGTGTGCCTGTTCGCACAGGATTTCTCGGTGTTTGGCGGGTCGCTCGGCGAGGCACACGGACGCAAGATCGCCGCGATTCAGGACCTCGCCCTGCGGATCGGTTCGCCCATCATCGGCATCTGGGACGGGGGCGGCGCCCGCATCCAGGAGGGGGTCGCGGGACTGAGCCAATTCGCCGAGATTTTCCGCCGCAATGTCGAGGCGTCCGGCATCATTCCGCAGGTCTCCCTGATTCTCGGACCATCGGCCGGTGGCGCCGTCTACTCCCCCGCCCTCGGCGATGTCGTGGTGATGGTGGACCGGACCAGCCACATGTTCATCACCGGTCCCGATGTCATCCGCGCGGTCACGGGCGAGGAGATCGGGTTTGAGGACCTGGGCGGGGCACGCACCCACGCGTCCCGGTCCGGGGTTGCCCATCACCTCGCCGCCACCGAGGACGACGCGATCGACTACGTCCGGGCCCTGTTGACATATCTTCCGTCGAACAACCTGTCCGATCCGCCCGTGATGGACCCCGCCACTCCACCTGGCGATGCCATGGCCTTCGACGCCACCGGTCAGCCCGCCGATCTCACGGCGACGGACCACCTTCTCGACGCACTCGTCCCCGATTCCGACGCCGTGCCCTATGACATGCACACCGTCATCGACGCCATCGCGGACGATGCCGAGTTCTTGGAGGTTCACCAGCTCTTCGCCCCGAACGTCATCGTCGGATTCGCCCGCGTCGAGGGTGCAAGCGTGGGGATCGTGGCGAATCAGCCGCTCGTCGCGGCCGGGGCGTTGGACATCGACGCCTCAGAAAAGGCGGCGCGGTTTGTGCGGATGTGCGACGCGTTCGGCTTGCCGGTCCTGACCCTCGTCGACGTGCCGGGCTTCCTGCCGGGTACCGATCAGGAGTGGGACGGCATCATCCGTCGGGGCGCCAAACTGCTGTACGCCTATGCCGAGGCCACCGTTCCCCTGGTCACCGTGGTCACCCGCAAGGCGTACGGCGGCGCCTACATCGTCATGGGATCCACACTCCTGGGGGCGGACATCACCTTGGCGTGGCCCACCGCCCAGATCGCCGTCATGGGGGCCGATGGCGCGGTCAACATCCTCCATCGCCGCACCCTGAAAGATTTGCCTCCTGACGCCGCGGCCCGCCGGCGGGCGGACCTGACCGCCGAATACACCGACGCGCTGGTCAACCCCTACATCGCGGCTGAACGCGGTTTCCTCGACGCGGTCATCCGCCCATCGGCGACCCGCGCGCAGGTCACTGCCGCGCTGCGGACCCTTCGCACCAAGCGCGCCACACGCTCACCGAGAAAGCACGGAAACATCCCACTATGAATCCACCAGCCGTCATCGTCACCAAAGGCCAACCCAGCGAGGCCGAACTGGTCGCGTTGATCGCGGCCCTCACCACTGCGGCCGCGGCGGACGATGGCGCACCCCCCACCCCCCACGACCATTCAGCCTGGTCAGACCCCACCCGCCTCCTGCACGCCACCCCCCACCCCGGGAAGGCGGCCTGGCGCCGCAGCTACCTGCCATAGGGGCTGCGGGGTGGAAAGCCGCAACGGTTGAACGGCGCTGCGTGGCGGTGTGGGATCGAGCCATCGCGTGGGAACGTCCACGCAGATGCCATCAGGTCGCGCCGATCTCGCCTCCGGTTTCGACGTCGACGCGGTGGTGCTCGGCCTCCCATCGTGTCCGGTATTCGTTCAGACTGAGCTTGTTGGCCCCGCCCGCCAGGTCCGGGTCGTCGTTCTGGACGATGTCGTCGTGCCAGTCACATAGGGGCAGATGTCAAAGATGCTTCCCGGCGGGAGGGTCGGGAAACCGCAGCAGGCACAGATCTTGTTGGCTTGGTTCATAGTTGTCCCTTTGGGTCTGCAGCCGCTGCCGCGGCAAGTTCGCTCGGCAGACCGTGGATTGCCAAGACCTTCCCCGAGGCGCTCGCCCCAAGCGCGGCCCGCAGGTGCTTCGACAGCTCCGGCGGCAGGGAGGCAGCTGCCGAAGTCCGTCTTGATCGTCAAGCACCAGCATCCCGGCTCCCGCCTCGGCCTGCCCCGCCTATGCCCGCTCAGCTTCCGTGGCGCGGTGGTCCACACATCGAGAGAGACGGATACCAGGCTACAGCGTCCGAAAACGGGCCTGTGGGGACACTGAAGCCTGGTATTCGTCGATGTCGATCTGCCACCGGGGTCGTGGAACCTGGTATCCGTCACACTCGATGCCCATATCGTTGCCATGCCCACAGGCGCCACACCCAGGGTCTCTCAGGTGCCAGCGCGCGCCACCACATTTCAGATCCGATAACGACAGATACTTCCGCAAGCAGCGCCTTCAGGTTCGCCGGGTGCACTGTGGTCAATGTCGACCCAGCGGCCCAGGCAGGTGCGGGTGGGTGCGGGTCTCAAGCGTGGCCTGCTCATGATCGGTCAGACCAGCGGGGTAGCGGCGAGGCCCGGCGGGCTCGCCGGGGTGGCACCTGACGGGAATAGCCACCGGCGTTGACGTCACCGGTCCACCGTGCCCCGCGAGGTCTGGGGTGCGGTCAGGGTTTGTAGACGGCGGCGCGGTGGTCGATAGCGACAACCGCAACTGTGCGGTCTTCGTCGCCGATGGCGTAGATCACCCGGTAGGAGCCCTTGCGCGCGCTGAATAGTCCTTCGAACGGTGCTGTGAGCGGCTTACCCAGGCGGTGGGGGTCGCGCAAGAGAGGACCGGTGATCAGCGCGTAGATCGCCAGCGCGGTCTTCGCAGGGATCCGGTTGGCCATGGCTCGAGCAGCTTTCGGTGCGACGATGAGCCGGTAATCGGCATCGTCCGGTTCACTCCTCGCTGACACCTGGCAGCACCCCCGCGAAGCCAAGCATCTGCGTGAGTTCCTCCTGTCCGAGTCCCCGTCCGGCGGCCAAGTCTTCAACCCCGTCCCTGACCTGCTGGACCAACGCGGAGTCTGCGGCGATGGCCAGCGTCTCCATGATCGAGTCGAAGTCATCCGCGCCGAGCAGGACGGCGGCGCGGCGGCCGTTGCGGCTGATCTCGACCCGCTCGTGTAGGGACTCGGCTTGGCCTACCAGCCGCGACAGATGATCGCGAGCTTCAGCCACAGGCAGCATGGTCATGGCGCCAATGGTAGCCAACCAGGACCCCACTCAGTACGCCACGCGCCAGACCAGCCACTACCCACAGCCACCAGCCATGCCGGCCGCCGCTCCACATCGAATGCGCCCTGGCTGACCAGCA
>JAISBQ010000397.1 GCA_031266115.1 Bifidobacteriaceae bacterium | reverse complement strand
GTCCCGGTCGGACTATGGGCGCAATCGCCACGTGGGCACCACGGTTCCATCTGCCCCGGCCAGCGTTCCCGAACCCGTGGCGCTGCAATTCCGAGTCACCGAGCACACCCCGTACGGGTCCTTCGGCGCACAACGGTGGAAAGCGTCCATCCAGGTGCGCGTCGCCCGCCGAGGCAAGCGCCAGGGCTGGGTAGGAAACACCGGCCAGCAATGGGGGTCCATTCACCCGCAGTGGGGTGCACCGGGGTTCAGCCCACCTCAAATCCGATGGTTCGCGGACATGGACCGGATGCGCAGGGACCCGTACGGCCACGGCACCTGGATGAATCTCTCGGAGTTCGATTCCTCTCTCTTGTGGCTGCACCTGGCGCGCGCGGAGTCCATGGGGGTTCAGCTCGTGGGCGAGGACCCCAAGGACACGATCGCCTTGGCCGACGCCATCGACCCCGTCATTGACCTCACAGCCACCGAGACCGGGGGCGTCCGCCTGGCACGGCGCGTGCGCATCGACGGGGTGGTTGTCGACATGGCGGGGATCGTCGCCGTGGGCGCGACCGGCTATGCCGCCAATATCGTCGATGGCGACCACAAGGTTCTCGTGGTGGGTCCCCACGGGCGGGCCGCGAGGCCGGAGGAGACAGACGCCATCGGCGGCGAGGTCACCGTGGTTCCGGGATGCGACCTGGAGGAGTTCCGCACCACGTTTCTCGCGGGTCTCATCCAGCGAGCCGAGGTGCTCAGCACTGATGGCTCGGTCGAGGTGCCCGAGCCCGTGGCCCCGGTCGCTGTGTTGCGCCTGGAGGTTCGCGGCCCTGACCGGTTGGACGCCGAGTGGTGGTGGGCCTACGGCGAGGCCGCCGATGACGCCGCGCGGATTCCGCTTGGATCGTCTGCGACCGTCCAGGGCATCCGCCGCGACGCCGCCGCCGAATTGTCGATCTTGTCGCAGGTGGCGGCGGTGTGTCGGCGCTGGCCCCGGCTGCCGATGCCCGGCGCGCCGAGAGAACGTACCGGACGGGTGGGCGATGCCGGACGGGATGGTGACGCCACCCGGCGCGGCGTGCCCGTGCGCGGCACGGATGTCATCGACCTGGTCACCGGGCTGATCCCCGACCTGACGGGCATCGACGGTGTGCGGGTCGAGGTGGTGGGCGAGCTACCTGACCTGCGCGAACGCACCGAAGCGCCGCATCTGACCATCACGGCGACCGCGAGCGATGACAGCACCGATTGGCTCGATCTGGGCGTCACGGTGCGGGTCGAGGGCGTCGACGTCCCATTCCGTGACCTGTTCGCCGCGCTCGCCCAGGGCCAAGACCGCATGATCTTGGCCGATGGCACGTATATCCGGCTCGATCAACCCGCCTTCGCACAGCTTCGCGCTCTCATCGAAGAGGCAGACCGGCTTAGCGACAACCCCACGCGCCCCCAGGTGTCGCGATATGACGCCTCCCTGTGGGGTGAATTGGAAGAGCTGGCAGACGAGACGCAGGCTGATACCCCATGGATCGAATCGCTAGCGACGCTGCGGGCACTTGCCGATTCGGGCGAGACACCGGCGCCACTGCCGGCGCCGGAGGGGCTGGTGGCCACCCTGCGTCCGTACCAGCACCGCGCATTCGAGTGGCTGGCGTTCTTGTGGCACCACCGGATCGGCGGGATTCTGGCCGATGACATGGGCCTCGGCAAGACGGTCGAAGCCCTGACCCTCATCGCACACACTCGCGAGGCGGCGCGCGGCAGGGTGCGCGAGGGTGACGCCGAGTTGGTCCGTGCGGGAGCGATTGGTTCCAGCGGGGCAGGTGGGTGCGACCCTGAGCCGGGGCGACCGCCGTTCCTGGTGGTCGCGCCATCGTCCGTGGTGGGGAACTGGGTCAGCGAGGCCGCCCGCTTCACACCGCACCTCACGGTTCGAGCCTTGACCCAAACCCGCGCGAAGCACGGCGTCCCACTGGACGCCGAGGCCCGCGGGGCCGATGTGCTGGTGACGTCCTATGCCATCTTCCGCTTGGACCACGCCGAGTTCGCCGCGTTGGAATGGGACGGACTGATCCTCGACGAGGCACAGTTCGCGAAAAACCACCTCACCCGCGCCAACCAGTGTGCGCGAGCACTGCGCGCGCCGTTCAAGCTCGCCGTCACGGGCACACCTATGGAGAACAGCGTGGAGGAGCTGTGGGCGGTGTTCGCCATCGTCGCCCCGGGGCTCTTGGGCACACGCCGCCGGTTCAAGGAAGACTATGCCGGCCCCATCGCCGAGGAGGCGGGCGGTTTCCCGCGGCCGGCGTTGGATCAACTCCGCCGCAGGATCCGCCCGTTGTTGATGCGTCGCACCAAGGAAGAGGTCGCTCCGGAACTGCCCGAGCGCACCGAGCAGGTGATCCAGGTGGAACTGGCCAAGGCGCACCGGCGCGCCTACGACACGTTCTTGCACCGCGAGCGGCGCAGGCTTCTCGGACTGTTGAGCGACTTCAACGCCAACCGGTTCGCCATCTTCCGATCGTTGACCCTGCTGCGGCGGATGGCTCTGGACGCTTCCCTGATCAGCCCCCAGTACCTTGGCACGCCCTCCAGTAAACTCGACGTCCTGTTCACCCAGTTGGGGGACGTCATCGGCGGCGGTCACCGCGCGCTGGTCTTCTCCCAGTTCACCACCTACTTGCGCAAGGTGGCCGAGCGCCTCGACGCCGACGGCATCGACTACGCCTACCTCGACGGGACCACGACCCGCCGCCCAGCGGTCATCAACGGGTTCAAGAAGGGCACAGCACCGGTGTTCCTCATTTCGCTCAAGGCGGGAGGGTTCGGGCTCAACCTGACGGAAGCGGACTACGTGTTCCTCCTGGACCCATGGTGGAATCCCGCCACGGAGAACCAGGCGATCGATCGCACCCACCGGATCGGCCAAACCAAGCCGGTCATGGTGACCCGGCTGGTCAGCGCCGACACCATCGAGGACAAGGTGATGGCGCTCAAGGAGCGCAAGGCGGCCCTGTTCAACGCAGTCCTGGACGATGACGGGACTTTCTCCGACTCCCTCTCGGCAGCCGACATCCGCACCCTGCTCGGCGAGTGATTCTGCGGGCCGGCGCTTGGCGATCCCGGACGCACCCCATTGAGCCGCACACCCCACGCCTTGCCGCCCGGGTCACGATCATCCTCACAACAGCATCCCTGTCTCCATCGGGGCTCCGCGATGCTACGCGTCACGTCACCTTGCCTGATCGTCCCTTGTTCCTGCTGACATCGGTGAAGGCACTGGCGCTGCCGGATCCCAGGCCGCCTGCCACTGGGACCATGCCCGGCCTGGACGGAGCAAGTGGCGTGGGACCGACGGAAACGTACAGAAGTTTGTCTCGATGAAACTTCTGTACGTTTCCGACGCGCGGACCGACGCGCGCGATCCTGGGACAACCGTGTGACCTGGGTGAACACTCGACCGGGTTGTGCGGCCAAGTGACGTGAGCGGTCGGAAACGTACAGAAGTTTGTCTCGATGAAACTTCTGTACGTTTCCGACGCGCGGACCGACGCGCGCGATCCTGGGACAACCGTGTGACCTGGGTGAACACTCGAC
>JAISBQ010000394.1 GCA_031266115.1 Bifidobacteriaceae bacterium | reverse complement strand
AGAGGTTGAGGGTGGACAGACTCACCTGATCCGCGTAATAGGCCCGCTGGGAGAGCAGGGATTCGAGTTCGACCTGGCGCTGGGAGAGCATGGACTCCACGTCGAGAAGAACCTCGGTGGACGACGCCTCGCTCACCATCACCTCCAAGCGGGTGATCGAGGCTCGCATGCCCGAGATGCGCGCATCCAGGTCCACCACGTCAGCCCCCACATCGGTGGACGAGTGCTGCCACCCCGCCACGCGGCCGAGCGTCTTGATCGTGTCCACCGCTCCGGAGAACCTGTCCGAGGGGATGCGCATGGTGGCCGAGACGGATTGGTCCTTGGGGTCCTCACCATGGACCGAAGCGGATTCCACGATGCCCCCGACCTGTATGGCGATCTCCTTGGCCCGCTCGAACGTGTCCGCGGGAGTGTCGCTTCGCAGCGCGAGATCCCCGATGGTGACCACCTGGGTGTGGTCGACGGCGGTCGGTTCCCACCCCGGTTCCGACCCCGACCCCATCTCGGGGTCCGCGAGGGTGGGTTCGGCTGGCGGATAAAGATCGGGCTCGCCGACAGGGTCCTCAGCCGCCTCGAATCCGACGTCGGTGTCCGATTCGCCCAACTCCTGCCAGTCGGTGACCTCATCGCCAAAGTCCGGCTCCTCGATCCCGCCGGAATCGGCCACCTTTCCCGAGCAGCCGGCCATCAGCCCGACCACGACCATGAGAGCGAGGGCACATCCATGTCGCATCCGCATTGTTGCCATGGGCCACAAGGGTATGGCGCTGCGGGCCGGCCCGGATAGTGCCTGTGGACAACGGCATCGGAGGGTGACGTGTGTCGGCGCGGTCCTCACGGTGTCGCGCAGGACGGGCAGGTCCCGGTGATCTCCAAGGTGTGGTCCACATCGCCGAATCCATTCCCGGCCGCGACGCTGCGGGCGAACGCCTCGATCTCCGGTGCCTTGACCTCGACGGTGAGGCCGCATTCACGACAGGTGAGGTGGTGATGGTGGTCGAGATCGCCGCACGCCCGGTAGAGAGTCTCGGTGGTTCCCGGATGCTGAAGCGCGTCGAGTTCGCCCTCGGCCGCCAGGACGGCGAGGGTCCGGTACACGGTCGCGAGCCCCACCGTGGACCCTTGGGTGCGCAGCTCGTTATAGATCTGGGTCGCGGACCAGAACTCCTTCTTGCCTCGCAACACGCCGACGATGGCGATCTGCTGCTTGGTCTTTCGCCTCGCGGTCCGGCGCGGCCTCGGGTGGACAGGGATAGTGCGAGTCACGGTCATGCCTCCTGACGGCAGTGGGGGGCCATGGATGGCGAGGCTACTACGCGGCGAGGCGCCGTCGCCGCGCGGCGATAAGGGGCCGGATCGCCACGACGGACCCGTGGCCGATGAAGGCGAGGACCACGATGGTGGCGCCCGGTGGTAGGTCGTACCAATAGGTCAGGCTCAACCCCATCACCGACACGGCGATGGCCACGATGCAGGCGAGCGCCATCGTCCCGGCGAAGGACTTGGCGATCAGTTGGGCGATGGCGACGGGCACAATCATGAGTGCGCTCACCAGGAGGAGCCCCACCACGCGCATCGCCGTGGTGACGGTCAGCGCCGCCAACGCGGCGAGGGTGACGTTCAACGCCCGGACGGGAAGGCCTGCGGCCGAGGCCACCTCTTCGTCGTTGCTGACGGCGAACAGGGCGCTGCGCACGGTCAAGCCCACCGTCAGGCACAGGCCGGCGAGGATCGCCGTGGTGACCACATCGGCCGTCGAGACCGTGGAGATCGACCCGAACAGGTAGGCGACCAAGTTGGCGTTGGTGCCGCCGGCAATCTTGATCACCAGAGCGCCCGAGGCGATTCCGCCATAGAACAGCAGGGCCAGTGCGAGGTCGCCGGAGGTGCGGCCGCGGGCGCGGATGAGTTCGATAGCGGTGGCACCCACCACCGAGGCGATGACGGCTCCGGGGATGGCTAGTGCATCGCGCGGGACGAGTCCCATCCATGAGCCGACCAGCCAGCCGAGCGCGACCCCGGTGAGTGCGATGTGTCCGATCCCGTCGCCAAGCAGGGCGAGTCTGCGCTGGACGAGGAACGTCCCAACCACTGGGGCGGCCGCCCCGACGAGGACAGCAACAGCCAACGCGCGCAGCATCAACGGGTCGGTAAACACGGTGTCAGGGCCTCCATTCCAGATCGGGGGTGCGATGGTGGGGTGGGATAGGGCCCGGGTGAGCATGGTGCGGATCGCCGAGCGGATGGGCGGGGTCGTGTGGCGTGGGTGCGGCGGCGCGGTCTTCGGCGACAAGTCCGTCGCGCAGGATGACCGACCGGGTGATGAGGGGGGCGTACGGGCCGATTTCATGGAGCACCATGATGAGCGTCATCGGGGCGTGGGCGGTGGTTGGGGTCGTGTCCCGTTGGAGTGCCCGGACGAGGGCGTCTTGACTCTCGGCGTCGAGGCCGGTGTTCGGCTCGTCGAGGATGAGCAGTTGGGGTTCTTTCACCAGGGCGCGGGCGATGAGGACGCGCTGCTGTTGGCCACCAGACAGCTCCGCGACGTTGTCGCGTGCGCGATCGGCGAGGCCCACGGTGCCCAGGGCGGCGATCGATCGGGCACGCGAATCGCGAGGGAGGCGCAGGCGATGCCCGGCCAGGAGCCCTGAGGCCACCACCTCGAGCGGAGTGGTGGGGACTCCGGTCGCCGCGGTCGCTCGCTGGGGGACGTAGCCGATGCGGTTCCACGGGACCGTCCGTCCGAGGGGCTCGCCGAGAAGGCTCACGGTTCCCGCAGTGAGCGGCAGGACGCCCAGGAGGGCCTTGACCAGCGTGGTCTTACCCGATCCGTTGGCGCCGAGGAGCGCCACCACGTCGCCTGAAGCGATGTCGAGGTCGATGCCGTGGACCACCTCGGTCCCGTCGTACGCCACCCGTACTGCATGGGTGGCGACGGCGCTGGTGGGGTTCGCCATGGCCTGGTCGGTCACGTGCACTCCAATGCCCCGCGTAGCGTGGCCAGGTCGGTGTCCATTCGGGTGAGGTAGTCGCCGGGTGCGCTCGCCTCAAGGGGATCAAGCACCTCGGCGGTGAGTCCCGCTTGATCGGCAAGCGTACGCGCAATGTCAGGGCTGGCTTGGGACTCGAAGAAGACTGTGGTGACGCCGGTCCCCTCGAGCGATGCCGCGACCTCGCGGATCCGGGCGGGGGAGGGCTCGGAGTCGGGATCGATCCCGCCGACAGACAGTTGCGTGAGGCCGTAGCGGCGGGCGAGATAGCCGAAGGCGGCGTGGGTGACGACGATCGTGGTGAGCTGGCATGTGGCCAGACCGTCGGTGAATCGGGTGCCCAGGGCGGCGAGGTCGCCGACCACGGCGTCGCGTCGTTCGGCGATCCCGGCAGCGTCATCGGGGACGATGGCGGTCAGCTGGCTAGCGATCGCGTCGGCAACCGGTTCCATGCGGAGCGGATCGAGCCAGAAGTGGGGGTCGGGGACGCCGCCGGACTCGGTCGACGCGCCATCGGCGGCGAGGGACTCCAGGTGCGTCAAGGTCGCGGCGTCAACCACGTGGGCGGGGGCCCTGGCCGCGATCGCCTCGTCCACGGATGGCTGGAATCCAGACAGGTAGATCACCAGGTTCGCCCGGCCGATGTCGGCGACCTGGGCGGGCGACAGTTCCAGATCGTGTGGTTCGGCTCCGGGTGGGGTGAGGGTGGCAACCGTGGCGCCGGCCGGGGCGATGCGTTCGGCGAGGAACTGAAGCGGATAGAACGAGACGAGGACCTGGACCTTGTCTCGATCGTCTGATGTGGGGCCGCCCGACGTGCAGCCCGTGGCGCCCGCCACGAGCGCGAGGGTCGCTGCCACCGCCGTGATGGCGTGGCGGTGCGGGCGGCGTGTGGCGCGAGGACTGCTCGTGGGGTGGGCGGTGGTGTGGGGGGCGGGCACGCGTGGTGGGCAGGTGGGAGTGGCGGTATCAGGCTCAGGCATGAGAATGATTCTCGCTAGTCGAGGAGGGTCGCGTCAAACCGCCGGCCGCGTGTCCGGCATCGTGGGCATCGGGCCCTTTGGTGCGCGATGGTGACGCCCGAGCGCGGGGTGGGGCCGATGTTCCGTGTGCCGTATTAGAACGAAACGGGTCCTAAATATGCCGTCTACAGCCGACACTTGTGGACGGCGGTGGGGTCTACTAGTGTGGCCGAGTCCTGAGCAGAGCCGCTGACCAGGGCCTGATTGCCGGATTGATGGGAGAGATTCGCGGATCGGCGATCGTCGATGAATAAGACGAGGAGTGACTGAAAAAGCCATGTTCTGTGTGCAGAAGAGCCGCAGTCCGGGCGCCTTGGTCACCCGCAGAAGGAAGGGTTACACGGAATGAGAACACACGCGAAAGCCGCGCTGTGCGTGCTGACAGCGCTGGCGCTCGCCGCCACGATGGGGGGTCCAGGCGCCTTTGCGAACCGCGCCACCGACGTCCCGACGGCGACCGACCAGGCACACGCGGCGCTGGCACGGCAGGCCGGCGTCGAAGGCATGGTCCTCCTCGAGAATCACGGCTCCTCGCTGCCGCTGCCGGCGTCAGGTCCCGTCGCACTGTTCGGGGTGGGGGCCCACAAGACCGTGAAGGGCGGCACCGGGTCCGGCGATGTGAACAACCGCTACACGATCAGCGTCCGCCAAGGGTTCGAGGCGGCGGGCTATACCGTCACCACGTCCGCGGCGTACTGGGATGCCATGTCTACGGGTGCCGACGGCGCGTCGGGCGGGGGTGGCATGTGGGGTGGCATCGACTATTCGGCGCTGGAGATCGCACTCACCGAGGCGAGCGTCCAACCCACTCGCGCCACCGATCACGCTGTGTACGTGCTTGCCCGCAACTCGGGCGAGGGCTCGGATCGGTCCTCGGGCGCCGGGGACTATCTGTTGTCCGCCACGGAGCGAGCCAACCTCGAACTGATCGGACGGACCTACGCCAACGTTGTGGTTGTTCTCAACGTGGGTGGCATTGTCGACACGACCTTCTATAAGTCCATCAATGCCTCCACGGCGGGATTCGGTGGCGGGCGTGCCCTGGATTCGATGATCCTCATGAGCCAAGCCGGCCAAGAGTCCGGCCACGCGCTGGTGGATGTCCTGTCTGGCGCGGTGAGCCCGTCGGGCAAGCTCACCGACACCTGGGCGTCCGCCTACTGGCTGTATCCGGCCAGCGCCACCTTTGCCCGCGGCGATGGCGACTCCCTTCAAGAGGACTACACCGAGGGCATCTACGTGGGCTACCGGTACTTCGACTCTTTCCACCGCTCCGGCAAGCCCAACGATCCTGACGGGAGCGTCAACTATCCATTCGGATACGGGGCCTCCTATACCGACTTCTCGGTCGAGGTGGATTCGGTCACCGCGACCGCTGAGACCGTGACCGTGACATCGACCGTTACGAATACCGGAACCACCTACCCCGGCCAGGAAGTGGTGCAGGTCTATTTCTCGGCCCCCCAGACCGGGTTGGACAAGCCATACCAGGAACTGGCGGGCTTCGGGAAGACTGGCACCCTTGCGCCGGGCGAATCCCAGACGCTGACCATCACCTTCCCCACCACGGAGATGTCCTCCTATGACCAGGCACGGGCCGCCTACGTCCTCGAGGGTGGCGACTACGTGATCCGTGTGGGCAACTCCTCCCGGGCCACCAGCGTGGGCGGCATTCTTCAGGTCCCGACCACCCTCGTCACCGAACAGCTGTCCACCCAAGAGACGGACCAATCCCTCCCGAACGAGATGACGTCGGATCCGGCGAACTTCTACAGCTATCCGGGTGAGGCCGCGCAGATCGCGGCGGCGCCCAAGGTCCAGGTCGATTTCACAGGCTTCACGGCGCCGAACAACGCCTCGCCGTACGTTCAGAGCGTCGCTGTCGATCCGTCATCGGCCTATCACGAGGTGGATGGCAATCTCATGTCCACCATCGAGGCCCTGATCGATCCCGCGCAGACCGATTGGGAAGGAAGCGGCCTGCCCTACCAGCCC
>JAISBQ010000340.1 GCA_031266115.1 Bifidobacteriaceae bacterium | reverse complement strand
TCCCCGGGACATGCCCCCAAGGGTGGGACGCGTTCGCCTACAACGGCACGGTCCCGGACAGTCTCGGTGTGCCGGTCGTGGAGGGATACCGGTTCACCGGCTGGTATGACGCCGAATCGAGTGGGAACCCCATTGCGCTGGGGGTCGATGGCACCCGATTGACCGGCCAGACCACCCTGCACGCTACATGGATAGTTGTGCCCGACACCCTGACTGTGACCTTCGACCAGAACAAGCCTGGCGGTGCGAACGCGATTGAAGGGACGATGCCGGACACCCAGCAGGGAATCCCCTACAACGGCACGACTCGTCCTGATCTTCCCTCACCCGTGATCGAGTCCTACCATTTCACCGGCTGGGTGAACTCCCTGGACTCATCCGCCGACACGGTCATCCCGGGGGTCACGAGACTCGTGTGGGACACCGAAAGTCCGGGACCTCACGACCAGACATGGCACGCGACCTGGAAGTTGCAGCCCCCGGTTACCGTCACGTTTGACCCCGATGTTCCCCAAGGAGCGAGCTCCGTTGCCGGCACGGTGCCCGGAACCCAGACCAATCAGATCTATAACACCCGGATCTCTCCGACCAGCCCGATCGTGGAGGGCCACCGGTTTGACGGATGGACGATTAGTTCCCAGGACCAGACCATCAATGGCACGCCGTTCGATCCGGTGGTCGACCGGTTGACCATGGACAAGTTCACCACCCCGACCAGCGACACTATCGCTCTGGTCGCCACATGGGCCCAGATGCCTGCCATCGATCTGGTTTTCGATCCGAACCCACCGACCGGTGGCGGCATGGTGGTGGCGAGCACGGTCCCGCCCACTATTGAGGGTCTGCCGTATCACTCTCCGGTCGCCGCCGAACCCACCCCGGTCCCGCTCGTGGACGGCTATTCCGATACTGGTTACCGGTTCGCGGGTTGGTACACGGCTGCTGATGGTGGAACCCAGATCACGTTCGGGCCCGACGGGACCCGTATTGTTTCCTCCCCGGTCTATGCGCATTGGATCGTGGACACGACCACCTATTCGATCACGTGGAGCCCCGACGATGACGACGCGTCCCGGGCGGTGAATGTTCCGACCAACAACCAGGACCTGTACTATTCGGCCCCGTTGGCACCCCCGGACAGCCAGATCCTCCGCCAGGGTCACCAGTTCGCTGGTTGGTGGACCAGCACCGGCGGAACAGGCGGCCAGATCGTGTTCTCCGGCGCGGACCAGACCCGCATCATAGGGAACACCACCCTCCACGCAGCATGGACCCCTGATGTCACGGCGTACACGGTGTTCTTCGACTCGAACGCTAGCGAAGACCCGTCGGTGGTGGGGATGCCGTCCACCAGGACCCGTGCGGTCTCTGAACCCATCGGGGAACCGGGCTCTATTCCCGTGCGTCCTGGCTATTCGTTCACGGGTTGGTGGTATGAATGCGATCCGGAGGAGGGTATCTGCTCTAAGCCGTTCACACCCACCGATCGTATTCCGGACCCTGGCCAGAATGTGACCGTGTATGCGGGATGGACCCTAGATGAAGCCACCTACACCGTCACGTTCGACCCGAACGCGGGCGATGACCCGACAGTGTTCGGTGTGCCAGAGCCCAAGGGTTTGAGTGTGTCAGATGTGATCCGGGCGCCATCGTCGGTGATTGGACGGATCGGGTACGAGTTTGGTGGCTGGTGGTATGAGTGCGGCCCCCAGGCCGAGTGCACCGACGAATTCCAGGTGACCGATCGGATCCCGGATCCTGGCCAGAACGTGACGCTCCATGCCAGATGGACCGAGAATCCGGCCACCTATGACGTGGTCTATCACGCCAACGCGGAGGAAGATCCGACGGTCCGGGGTCTTCCGGTCAACAACCAGGACCTCCAGGTGTCCGGGTTGACGTCCCCGCCGGGCACCCTCATAGCCCGGGAGGGATACCGGTTCGACGGCTGGTATAGAACCTGCACCACCCAGACCGCCTGTGAGGGCCCGGTCGCGTTGGGGACGATCCGGATCCCCGATCCTGGCGCCGATATCAATGTGTATGCGAAGTGGATCGCGGAGAGCCCGGTCGAGATCGAGTTCGCCCCGAACACTCCCGCCGATGCCGAAGTGACGGACATGCCCCCCACAGCGGCCAATATCCCCTATGACGCGGTCATGCCCGAGACCACCACCCCGGTCGCACTCGCCACCGATGACACTGGGGGATATGAGTTCCTCGGCTGGTGGACTGACCAGGCCGCCGGCGTGGAGTACCAGCCAGGGACCACCCGGATCCTCCAGGACACCACCCTGTATGCCCGATGGGCCACCACCCCGTCCACAGTGGCCGTCACCTTCACCCCCACCGCCCCAGACCAGGACCACCCGTTGGTGCCGGGCACCATGCCCACACCCATCCCCACCCTGGCCTATTCGGCGGTCCTCCCCGCCGACCTGGCAACCCCGGCCGCGGAGGGTTACCGGTTCACCGGTTGGCACGATTCCGCCAACCCCGCCAGCGTTTACGCGCCCGGGTCCACCCGCGTCTACGCCAACGTGACGTTGGCGCCGGAGTGGAGACCTGCTGACCCCGTCGAGGTGACCTTCGACGCGAACGAGCCGGTCGGGCTCAGCGCAGTCCCTGGAACCGTGCCCACGCCCGTCGCGAACCAGGTGCTCAACGCCCCGCTCGTCACGGGCATCCCAACCCCGATCGTGGTGGGATACCGGTTCACCGGATGGTATTCCGCCGCCATCGGCGGGATCGAGTACATCCCGGGAACAACGCTGGTATTCACCAGCGCCGACGGCGTGGGGCTCACCGTCCACGCACAGTGGGAAGAGGTCCCGGACTTCGAAGTTGGGATCGACTGTGAAGCGACATCGTCGCGCGACGTGGTTCCGGGGACATGCCCCGCGGGCTGGTCCTCCTTCGCGTACAACCAGGAACTCCCAGCCGAGATCTCCTCGCCCATCGCTGTCGGCTACTCCTTCCAAGGTTGGTACACCGCATCCGTCGGCGGAGCCCGACTCGAGCCCGGTGTGACCCGGCTGCTCACCGCGGCGACCCTGCACGCGCGATGGAAGAGCGAGCCGGCCTTCCCGGTGGTGTTCGTGGCGAACATCGACGGCGGCGTGGTGGACGGCACCATGCCCGCCCCCATCCTCACCCACCCATACAACGACCTCCTGCCCGCGAGTCTGCGCGAGCCGCTGGTTCTGGGCCGGTCCTTCGCCGGCTGGTACGACAACGCCGACGCAAACGGCTCGCCGTACGTGCCCGGCGAGACCAGAATCCGAGCCGGCGTGGCGCTCTACGCCGCATGGAACGTCGAAGCACCCGTGAGCGTCACGTTCACGGCCGGCGAGGCGGCCGCCGTGGACGGCACCCTCCCCGGGGTCATCTCCCAGGTGCCCTACCACGGGACGGTGACGCCACCAGCCCAGGTGCCGATCGCCATCGGACACGTCTTTGACGCCTGGTACGCGGATGGCGAGCCGTTCGATTTCGCGGGCACGCGGCTGACGGGGAACCTCACCCTCGAGGCCCAGTGGACGGCCGTCGACAACGTGTCGGTGCGGTTCGAGGCGAACGTGCCGGGCGATACCGAGGCCGTGGCCGGAAGCATTCCCGAGACTTACGTGGGGGCCTATCAGTCGGTGCTGCCCGCCAGCCTTCCCACACCTATCGCGCCCGGATACCGGTGGATGGGCTGGTACACCGCTCCCAGCGGCGGGTCGGCGAGCACGCCAGGAGTGAGCCGGCTGACCGGGGACACCGAAGTGCTGTACGCGCAATGGGAGGCGATGGACGATCTCCAGGTGGGGTACAACGCCAAGAAACCCGCGGGAACTGTGCTGGAACCGGGAACCACACCCGAGCCGGACACCGTCCGCTACCACGCCGCGGCGACCCGTCCGTCCGATCCGGTAGCGCTCGGCTACCAGTTCGCAGGCTGGTACACCACCAGCGCGCTCGTCACGGAATTCGACTTCGCCGAGACCCGGCTGGAGACCGACACTTTCCTTTACGGCAGGTGGATCCAGATGCTGGCTGTGGACGTGTCCTTCGATCTGGCCGGTGTGGAGCCGTACGCAGGCGCGCCGAGCACGGTCACGGCGGTCGCCTATTCCGCGCGTCTGGCTGATCCTGGAACGCCCCACGCGGTAGGCCGGGAATTCGTCGGATGGTTCAACACCCCCGACGATGACGGCCCGCCAGTCGACTTCGCCACCTACCGCGTGCAGTCCGTCGCCCCCGTGACCCTGCACGCCCGGTGGGACATCCTCCCGCCGGTCGAGGTGTCGTTCATGGCGAACCTGCCCGCGGGGGCCGGTGTCACCGCATCGACCATGCCCGCCGACATCCCCGACGCCCAGATCCACGAGCTGCTCCCCTCCCCGGCCGAGACCCCAACCGCGGTCGGGTGGCGGTTCACCTTCTGGTCCACCGACCCCGCCGGGACGCTCCCGTACTACTTCGGGATGACGCGCCTCGGCACGGATGGGGTGACGCTGTATGCGAACTGGACCGCGATCACCGTCAATTCGGTCACCGTCGCGTTCAGCCCCAACGCGCCGGTCGGGGTGACGGTGGTCCCGGGCACATTCCCCGCCCCGACCTCCGTGCTCCAAGGCACCGTGGTACTCCAGCCGTCTCCACCTGAGGCGACTGGGGCCGAGTTTGCCGGATGGAGTTCCACACCTGGGACACTGACCTCCGTCGACTTCGGGCAGGCGATCCTCACCGACACCACCGTGTTCGCCATCTGGACGGTCAAGACGCCCGTCGCCGTGCAATTCGACGCGAACGGGGTATCTGCGATGCCCGGATCCCTGCCCGCCGGCTCTGGCGCCGTGGTCTACAACACGACCATCGCCGAGCCCACCGTGGTACCGGTCGACAGCGCTACCGCGATGCAGTTCGACGGCTGGTACAGCAGCCAGAGCCCCGGGCCGAGTGACGATCCGTTCGATTTCAGCCAGCCGATTCGGTCCGACGCGACGATCATCCTGTATGCGGCGTGGACCACCCTGCCCCATTACGATGTGACCTTTGATCCGGGAACCGACCCCACCGGGGACGCGGGCCCCACCGTCGTGTTCCAGGGCGCGAGCACCCCTGCCCAATCGATCGCGTCGGGGCATATGGCTGAGCGCCCGGAGACCGATCCGGCGGCTGAGGGCTGGCGGTTTGTCGGCTGGTACACCGAAGCCTCCGGCGGAATCCCCCACGCCTTCGAATCTGCGCCGATGACCACCACCACCGTCCTGCATGCCCAGTGGATCCCCATGGCGCCGATCGCCGTCGCGTTCCAGGCGAATGTCCCCGCCGGGACCGTCATCCCGGACACGATGCCCGCCACGACCACCGTGCCCTACAACGCGACGATCCCCGAACCCGTCGGTGTGACCCCAGGTCTCGAGGGCTACGAGTTTGCCGGATGGTATGCGACGCCGGCCGGTGCCAGCGGCGGAAGCGCCTTCGTGTTCGCCGGAACTGGCGGAGCCCTGCGCTATACCGCCAGCGTCAACATCTTCGCCAGCTGGACGGCACGAGGCAGACTGTCGGTCGCCTTCGATGCCGGCACCGTGGCAAGCGGGCCCGTTCAACTCGTGCCGGGGACACTTCCGGGCGCCATCGCTTCCCTTGCCTACAACGCCACGCTCCCTGGCGACATCGGCGAACCGGCCGCCATCGGACACCTGTTCGCGGGCTGGGCCTCCGGCGCGCTGCCGGTCACCCCGGGTGAGACACGGCTGACCGCCGATTCCACGCTCACGGCGCAGTGGGCCGAGACCGTGACCACTGTTCCGGTGACGTTCGATCCTTCGGGCCACTTTGCCCAGGGCATGCCTGAGGCGGCCGAGGTGCTCCTCAACGAGACGCTGACCATCGCCGCCTCGGCGGCGCCCGTCACCCAGGGCTACCGATTCGACGGATGGGCCCTGGAGCCCGATGGCCCCGTTCAGGACCCGACCACCCTGCGAGCCACCACCCCAGGCGGCATGACCCTCCATGCCCGGTGGACGGCCATGCCCAATCCGCGCATCACCTTCGACCCGGCCGTGCCCGAGGGAGCCGAGGCGGCGCCGGGCACCGTCCCAGCGCCCCTCGACATCCCCTATGGAACCCTGGTGACCCGCCCGGTGGGCGAACCCACCGTGGAGGGGTACCGGTTCACCGGCTGGTATGCGGACGCCCGCGGCGAGCAGCTTTTCGCCTTTGCCGACGATGTCGGAGCCTCCCCAGCCCTTCAGGACACCACGGTGCACGCCGGGTGGGAGGTCGCAGCGCCCATCTCGGTGACGTTCGTCGCGGGGACAATCGGCGAGGAGCCGGCCGACCTTGCGCCGGGCACCAGCGTGCCCGACACCATCGAGGTGGCTTACGGGGCGGTCCTGCCCGCCGGCCTGGTCGCGCCGAGGGTGATTGGGCACCGGTTCGCGGGCTGGTCGGACGGCGCCGGGCCCGTGGTGCCCGGCGAGACACGGCTGACTGCGCCCACGACGCTGACCGCGACGTGGGGCGAGGATCCCGTGGAGATCGAGGTGACGTTTGCCGCCGGTGGACCGGCCGGGGTTCTGGGGTTGCCGGACGCCCAGCGGGTGCCACTGTCGGGGGTGCTCGATGTCGCTGACTTGGGGACGCCAGTGGCGGTCGGGCAGGAGTTTGCCGGGTGGTCGGCCACGGCGGGCGGGAGCGTCATCGTCGATCTGGATAGCTACCGGATTGAACCGGCCGGGGACTCGCTGACCATCTACGCCGCGTGGGTGGAGCGGGAGTCGGTCACCGTGAGCCTCGATTCGGGGGACCGGACCGTGATCTCGGGGATGCCGGCGGGTGGTGGCCTGGAAGTCCCGTACAACGGGACGGTCGAGTTGCCTGCGTTGGTCGGCCTGGGGGCGGCGTTCGACGCGTGGACAACGTGTCCCACGGGCCCTGATGCGCCAGCCGTCGATTTCATGACCACACGGGTAGTGGAATCCGTCACGGTGTGTGCTCGCTGGGGGCTTGCGGCCCAGATCCCTGTCACGTTCCAGGTGGGGGTCGGCCCCGGCGCGGGCGATACGACGGTTCTGGTCGATCTCAACGGAAAGGTCGCGCAGCCTGCCGATCCGGTGGTCAGCGGGCAGACCTTTACCGGGTGGTACGCCGACGCGGCGCTGAGCGTTCCCTTCGCCTTCGCCTCCACTCGCGTGACCAGGGCGCTGACGGTGTATGCCGCGTGGACGCCGACTGACCGGCCGACTGTTGAGCCGACGGATGGGCCGACAGACGGACCCACTGTTGAGCCGACGGATGGGCCGACTGTTGGGCCGACTGTTGGGCCTACGGACGGACCGACTGTTGGGCCTACGGACGGACCAACCGGGGGACCGACTGACCGCCCGACGGACGGACCTACGGGCAACCCCACGAATCGGCCAACGGACCGACCCGGAGGTGGGGATCCGGGGAGGACCGGGGACCCGGGTGGCAACACGCCTGAACCGGGACAAGACAACCCGGCGCCCGACGAGGTCCCGTCCCGCGTGGTTGCCGCGATCGTCATCGCGGGAGCACCTTCTCAGGTGTCGTTGCCCGGAAGAGGCACGTCCACCGTGACTCTGAATGCGCAGGTGAGTCCACCCGATGCCACCATCCCCGGTGTGACGTGGGCCGTGACCTCGGGACCGGCCAGCGTCGATGGGTCCGGCACCGTGACGTTCGCCGGTGCGGAGGGTGATGTCACTGTCCAGGCCACCGCCACCGATGGCTCGGGGACACAGGCCACCGCCACCATGGAAGCTGTGCGCGCGGTGGGAGCCATCCGCACGCCGGTGACGAAGCTGTTCATTCAGTCCGGCAAGAAGCTGACCCTGCCTGTCGCGATCGATGACGCCACCGATCCGACCACCACCACCACAGCGAACCTGACCTTCGCCAGTTCCAACACGAAGGTCGCGGCGGTGGACGCCAAGGGCGTGATCAAGGCGGCCAAGACCAAGAAGAACGCAACCGCGACGATCACGGTCAAGGCCCGCAATGGTAAGACACTGGCGGTCAAGGTCACGGTGGTCCCCAAGGCTAAGAAACTCACCAAGCTGACGGTGAAGGGAATGCCTGGCAAGAACACGCTCAAGATCGGCAAGTCCGCCAAACTCACCGTTGGCCTGGCGCCGAAAGACGCCACCGGCGCTGGCGTGTCCTTCGCGTCATCGTCATCGTCGGTCCTGCGGGTCGACAAGTCCGGCAAGATCACAGCGCTGAAGAAAGGCAAGGCGACCATCACCATCAAGGCCGCCGGCAAGGCCGTCAAGACCAAGCCCATCACCGTCAAGTAGCCCCTCCGACTCACCCGCCCGCCGCCCGGCCCGCCCGGCGCCAGCCGCCGAGTTTCAGGTTCGAGGGCTGAAACGGCCCTCTTGGCCCCTCAAACCTGAAACTCGGCGGCAAATCGGCGGCGCATAGACCCCGCCACCCTGGCAGCGCCTCCAAGTCGCTCGCTCTGGTCGGACCGAGGGTTAGGTTAGGCTAAGCTAAGTCGAATCGGGGGCCGCGTGTGAGGCCACCGTCCAACCGAGGGAGGGCTTCAGCGATGGGCGTGGGTTCTCGAGGTACTCGGCGCCGCGCGGCTATCACCTCCGCCATCTGTATCCGCACCAGTGCCTGGGCTCTCGTCCCCGTCCGCTCTGCCGGCCCTCTCGCCCGTGCCCGCACTCTCACCTTCACCCGCATCACTATCCTCGCCCTCGCCATCGCCGTCGCCCTCGTGTCTGGCTGCGCCACGCCCGGTGCGGACCTTGTCGCCGATGCCGGTCAGGCCCCAGCGCTGGCCCGCGCCGCTCTGACCGACCTTGACCCCCTCGTGGCACCCAAGACCTACGAAGGTCCAACCACGGCGGTGATGGCTAGCGCCGGCATCGTCCCCGTTGCTACCGACCCGACACCAGTGCTTCCGACCACCGTCACCGACTCCCAGGGCACCGAAGTGACAGTGCACGACGCCTCCCGCATTCTCGCCCTTGACCTATACGGGTCCACGTCGCGGATCGTGTTCGAGCTGGGGCTGGGAGCCCGCGTGGTCGGTCGAGACACGTCCAGCGCGTTCGCCGAGATCGCCGACCTGCCGCTCGTGACCGAGAACGGGCATGAGCTGAGCGCCGAGGCGATCCTTGAACTGGCGCCCAGCGTGATTGTCACGGACACATCGCTGGGGCCGTGGGACGCGATCTTGCAGATGCGCGACGCCGGCATCCCCGTGGTGGTGGTCGATGCGCACCGGGATATCGAATCGGCGGCCACCTTGATCCAGCAGGTAGCCGACGCGCTCGGAGTACCCGCCGAGGGGCAGGTACTCGCGCAGCGGACCGCCGACGAGGTCGCCGCGACCACCACCGCCATCGCCTCCCTTGCCCCCACCGAGCCCGACCTCAAGCTGCGGATCGTCTTCCTCTACGTTCGCGGCCAAGCCGGCGTGTACTACATGTTCGGGAAGAACAGCGGCGCAGATTCGCTGATCGCAGCGCTGGGCGGCGTCGATGTTGCCAGCGAGATCGGCTGGGAGGGGATGCGGCCCGTCACTGACGAGGGCCTCGTCGCCGCCGAACCCGACCTCCTGCTCATGATGACCGAGGGTCTGGCGTCCGTGGGCGGGGTGGATGGGCTGCTGGAACGCCTGCCAGCGGTTGCCCAGACCCCAGCTGGGCAGCGGCGCCGGATTGTCGACATGGATGACCGTGAGGTCCTCGCCTTCGGTCCCATCACCGCCGACGTCCTCGACGCGCTAGCCCGCGCCATCTATGCGCCGGACCCTTCTGGGGACACGCCGTGAACGCCGCCTCGGCCGCGGGTCGGGCTCCAGCCATTCGCGCACGATGCCGCCCCACCAGTCCGCGTACGCCTGGTGGACGGTGGGCGGGGGTAGGCGGCGTTGGCCGCGCCGGATGCCGGGACCGGGTCGGCGGCGGCGGGCTTGGAAGCGGCGCCGGACTGACCCGACGATGCCGCCCCACCAGCCCGCGTACGCCCACACCCACTTCGCGGGGGTGGGGGACCAGATGACGCTGGCCGCCCCTCCTGCTCCTCCCGCCCGCGCGTCCACTGAGCCCCCGGCCTCGGCGCGGCCGCGCGCCCACGGCGCGCGTGTCGTGATGTTCTTCGCCGTGGTTGGAGCGTTGGGGCTGGTCATGCTGGTGCTCAGCGCGGGGATCGGACAGTTTGCGTTGACCCCGGGCGAGGTGGTCGGTTCGATCCTGCACCGGATCGGGATCGCGGCGGGCCAAGTGTCCACCCATCCCAACGCCGACGACGTCCTGTGGTCCGTGCGTTTCCCTCGTGTGGTGATGGCGGTCCTGGTCGGCGCGGGCCTGGCCACGGCCGGGGCCGTGATGCAGGGGGTGTTTGGCAATCCGCTCGCCGAGCCGGGGGTGATCGGGGTCTCAGCCGGAGCCGCGGTGGCCGCGTGTGCGGTGATCGCGACCGGGTGGGCGGCGGTTGGGGCGTGGTCGCCAGCAGTCGCGGCGTTTGCCGGCGGGTTGGTCACGACCTTGGCGGTCTACCTCCTTGCCCGATCCGGGGGGCGAACCGAAGTGGTGACGTTGGTGTTGACCGGAATCGCCGTCAACGCCGTGTGCGGGGCGGCGATCGCCTTCTGCACGTTCGTCGCGTCGCGCCAGGCTCGCGAGCAGATCGTATTTTGGCAACTGGGGAGCCTCAACGGCACACGCTGGGCCTACGTCGCCGTGGTGGCGCCACTCGTGGCGACCG
>JAISBQ010000237.1 GCA_031266115.1 Bifidobacteriaceae bacterium | reverse complement strand
GATGCGCGATGGGCTGCAGACAGTGCGCGTGACCGGGCCGGCGGGGCTTGCTCGCCTCGCCGGCGCGGTCGCGCGCGGCGACGACGGGTTAGCGGATCTTGAGGGTGACGGTCTTGGCTGTCTTCTTCGCGATCTGCGCGGTGCCCCGGTACGTCACCTTGATGGGGTAGGACCCCTTCTTGGCGATCTTCGGGAGCTTGACGGTGATCACGCCCTTCTTCGCGGCCTTCAGTGGGTAGACCTTGGTCTTCTTGCCGTACTTGACCGCGATCTTGCCGGTCGGCGCTGTGACGCCGGCGGCCTTGACGCTGACCTTGATCTTCGCCGCAACGCCAGCCTTGACCGACGCCTTGACGAGGCGCGCTGTGACCTTCGCCGCGAGCTTCGGCACCGCCGCGCTCGCGGAGCGGACCACGACCACCGATCCGTCCGGGTTCACCACGGTGATCGTGGATTGGATCTTCTTGCCCGCATCGGCCGCGCCCACGGCATAGGTAGCGCCGGTCGCTCCGGCGATCACCACGCCATCACGGGTCCACTGGTAGGTGGCCTGAACACCCGCTGGCACGAGGCCGCCGGCAGACAGAAGCGAACCGGTGCCCAGCGAGCCGGCAAAGGCGAGCGGCACCTCGGCGTTGGGCTGAACCACCGGTGGCGTGAGTGTCACGGGTGTCGATGTCACGGTCACCGTCGGAGTGGGCCCGCTGTGACCACCTGGCGTCGCCGTCACCGTCGGGGCCGGTCCCGGATCCCGCGTGATCGTCACCGTCGGCGTGGGACCTGGGTCCGCCGTCGCCGTCACCGTGACGGTCGGCGCGGGGCCTGGGGCGGCGGCAACGGCCGGCGCCTCAACCTCGACACTGCCCACCGCGTGCCCCAGCAACGAGGCTTCGACGATGACGGAAATCGTCTTTCCCGCATCGCCTGCACCCGGCGTGTAGCTCGCCGAGACCTGGCCAGGCAGTTCGACCCCGTCCACGTACCAGCGGTACACGACCGTGTCCGGAGCTGGGCTCCACGAGCCGGCCGTCACGCTCACCATCTCACCCACCGTGGGTGTGGCCGAGAACGCGGGGGCCGTCACCGCCTTCGGTGCTTCGCCGGGCACCACGATGACGCCCGCGGTGACGAAGACTCCGTCCTCCTGGCCGCCCACCGTGGCGGTCACCTGAACGGAGAGCTTGGTGGCGACATCGTCCACCCCTGGCGTGTAGGTGGATGCCGTCGCACCGGTGATCGGCGTCCCGTTGCGCAACCACTGGAAGGCCAACTCGTCCGGGGATGCGGACCACGCGCCGCCCGTCGCCGTCGCCTTGGCACCGTATTGAGGTGCGCCCCCCGCGAAGGAGACCGTCGGCGGCAGCACAATGGACGGCGTGGACGACGGCTTGAGAACCAGCCCGCCCAACGCCCCGGCCAGTGTGGCCGCCGCGGCGTCGATCTGGCCTTGCGCGGCCGAGGCGTCGAGGAACACGGCGTTGGCCGCGTCCAGTGCCGTCGCCACCACCGCCCATGAGGCGGCGGTGTAAGGCGCCGATGGCGTCCCGGCCGCCTCGGTGATCGCCGTGAGCAGGGCGTCGCGGCCCTCCGACGATGGCGCGATCGTGAACGCCGAGAGGTTGAATCCCGTGGTGGTCCAGCAATGCACCCGGAGTTTGTGAAGGCCAGGCGTCAGATAGACGATCTTCGCGCCGAGATCCACCCATGCGTCGCTCGGCAGCGTCGAGCCGGCGGGGGCCGTTCCACCCACGCCGCCCCAGTCTGCCCAGTTCTCACCATCCATCTGGACAAAGAACGTCCACTTGGAGTTGGTGCCCACGCTTGATGCCACGCGCGGCGACACCGCGTAGTAGCCGGCCTCGGATACCGAGACGTTGTACAGGGCGTTGTTGAACTCACCACCGGCGAAGTGCAGGTGACCTGGTGCCGCGGGATCGTCGGTCGGCGCGAACGAGCCACGCTCGGCGAACCGCGAATCGGCCCACACCGTGGTCGGGGCGGTCGAGGAGATCTCCGTGGTCTCGGCCGTCGGGAAGACCGGCAGCGAGGTGTCGGTCACGACCAACGGCCCAAAGGTCGCCGTCACGGGATCGGCGCCCGGCACATGGGTGGCATACAGGGCGAGCTTCGGATGGGCCATCGCAGCGGTCTGGGTCCCGCCGATCGGCGTCCACTGGCCGGTCGCCGTCTTGATGGCGAAGGTGTAGGTCTCGCCCGCCTTGACGATCCGTAGCTGGAACGTCGAGTCCGTGGGATCCATGGGGTTGGACTGGATGAACGTGCCGGTCCAGAAGTCGTAGACCAGCGCGTTGACCGCGGATGCGGTGTTGGAGTTCGGGCTGCCGGAGAGCGGGTTGCGCACGTAGAACCGGGTGCCGTCCGATGACGTCGTATCGGCGGCGACCGCCGTGTGACCCTCAAGCTGGACCTTGACATAGGAGTCGAGGGTGTCGTAGACCATCATGCCGATCGACCCTCCCGGACCCACGGGCAGGGTGTCGTAGCCGACGCTGACTTCCGCCGTCCAGTTGCCTTGGGCGGGTTGGAACAGGTAGTTGCTCAGATCGGCCTGATCGGTGGCCGCCCACTCGGACGCCTCGGAGACGATGACGGACCCTCCCGCCCCTGCGGGCGACGCCGGGGTTTGACCACCGACGGTCCAGATCGCTGGATCAAAGGCCCCGGCGGCAAAAGCGTCGGACTGCGGAAGCTGGGACGCGTCGATCTGGCCTAATAGCACGCGGTACTCGCGGGCCTGCGTGGCCGATTCGGACCGGATGGTCACCAGATCGCCGTCGCGGGACACCGTGGCGGTGACCCCGACGGGCGCCACACCTTCCACGACGGCGCTGGCGGCGTCGGCCACCCAGACCGTGTAATCGTAGGTAGCGCGGTAGAACGTCGGCAGCGGGGCGCCATCGATCGTGATACCGGTGAGGTCTCCGGAGATATCCGCGGGATGGAACACCGGCCGGGATGCCGCATTGGTGAACACCACGCGATATCGCGACTCGGCGCCATCGGCGGCCCTCACGTATACGGTGGCGACCGGGCTGGCGGCCGTCGCCTGCGTCACCTGCAGCGTCACATTCGCCGGGCCGATCGCCGTGACCTCAGGCAGCGACGACCATTGGGTGGTGAACACCGAATAATCGAGGTTGTTCGGCGTAAAGCTCGCGAGCGCCTT
Source organism: Bifidobacteriaceae bacterium (assembly GCA_031266115.1). GTDB lineage: Bacteria > Actinomycetota > Actinomycetes > Actinomycetales > WQXJ01 > JAIRRT01. Next base: position 95 of record JAISBQ010000237.1, on the reverse strand, counting down.
GCCTCCCACATAGATCATCTCGGCCACGGCCTTGGCCTGCGCCGGCTGGGCAACGTCGAAGACCCGGTACGCCGGCTCGTATTCGCCACTGGCAT
>JAISBQ010000227.1 GCA_031266115.1 Bifidobacteriaceae bacterium | reverse complement strand
CTTGTCCATCTTGTTGACGAAGCAGATGCGCGGAACGTTGTACTTGTCGGCCTGACGCCAGACGGTCTCGGACTGGGGCTCGACCCCTTCCTTGCCATCGAACACGGCAACCGCGCCGTCCAGAACGCGCAGCGAGCGTTCAACCTCGACGGTGAAATCGACGTGGCCGGGGGTGTCGATGATGTTGACCTGGTGGTCCTTCCAGAAGCACGTGGTGGCAGCGGACGTGATGGTGATGCCGCGCTCTTGCTCCTGGGCCATCCAGTCCATCGTCGAGGCGCCATCGTGGGTCTCGCCGATCTTGTAATTGATGCCCGTATAGAACAGGACCCGTTCGGTCACCGTCGTCTTTCCGGCGTCAATATGCGCCATGATGCCGATGTTGCGGACCTGTCGCAGGTCGGTTAGCACGTCTAGTGCCACGTTGTGGTTACCTCGCCTCGATACTCGTCGCCTCGTCTACCAGCTAGCACTACCAGCGGTAATGGGCGAATGCCCTGTTGGCCTCGGCCATCTTGTGGGTGTCTTCGCGGCGCTTGACCGCGGCCCCGAGGCCACCCGCGGCGTCGATGATCTCATTCATCAGACGCTCCCTCATGGTCTTCTCCCGCCGCTGGCGGGAGTATCCCACCAGCCACCGTAGCGACAGGGTGGTCGCCCTGCCGGGCTTGACATCGATCGGAACCTGGTAGGTGGCGCCACCCACGCGGCGAGACTTCACCTCAAGGGAGGGCCGAATGTTGTCGAGCGCGCGCTTGAGGAGCGTGACGGCATCGGTGCCCGTCTTGGCGGCAGCGCCGTCGAGGGCGCCATAGACGATCCCCTCTGCGGTGGTCTTCTTGCCGTCGAGTAGCACCTTGTTGACGAGCTGGGTGACCAGCGGGGAGGAGTAGACCGGATCAGCGATCAGCGGGCGCTTAGGCGCCGGACCCTTGCGTGGCATCAGCTCTTCTCCCTCTTCGCGCCGTAGCGGCTACGCGCCTGCTTGCGGTCTTTGACGCCCTGGGCGTCGAGCGAACCCCGCACGATCTTGTAGCGCACGCCGGGAAGGTCCTTCACGCGGCCGCCGCGAACCAGGACGATGGAGTGTTCCTGCAGGTTGTGGCCAACCCCGGGGATATACGCCGTCACCTCGACGCCACTGGAGAGCTTGACGCGAGCAACCTTGCGCAGGGCCGAGTTGGGCTTCTTGGGGGTGGTGGTATAGACACGGGTGCACACACCACGGCGCTGCGGGCTCCCTTTGAGCGCCGGGGTGTTGGTCTTCCCGGCCTTCGCGGACCGCCCCTTGCGGACCAACTGCTGGATCGTGGGCACTACATCTCCATCTTTCTCACTCGGTTGTTGACGGTCGCGGGCACGACCGGCGGCGGCATACCGACGCCCCAGCACGCAGGCGATTCGGAGGACCATAGCGCACCCAATAGGGGATGCGCACGAAACAGCGCGCCCGACTGTCCGCCGGGCGCACAAAAGCAGAGCATAACGCCGGGCGACTGGCACCGTCAAAGCGCGCGGTCGCTGGTGTGATCACGGCGTCGCCGGCGGGGACACGCACGAGCTCACGGGGATCAGCGAAAGTCGTCGAACCCGAAGTCGTCGAGGATCAGCGGATCGCCCGCGACAGCACCCACGGGGCCGAATTCAACCTCTTCGTAGCCGAAAGCCGGGTACAACTCCGCCTTGGCTTCTTCGGTCGGCTCGACCACCACGTTGCGATAGCGGGGCAGGCCCGTCCCCGCCGGGATGAGCTTGCCGATGATGACGTTCTCCTTGAGGCCGAGCAAGGGATCGGATCGGCCGGACATGGCCGCCTCGGTCAGCACCCTCGTGGTCTCCTGGAAAGAGGCTGCGGACAGCCACGAATCGGTGGCGAGGGATGCCTTGGTGATGCCCATGAGCTCCGGTCGGCCGGTGGCGGGCTGACCACCCTCGGCGACCACGCGCCGGGACTCGTCCTCGAAGCGTTCGCGTGCTGTCAGTTCCCCAGGCAGCAGGTCCGAATCCCCCGAGTCCAGCACGGTGACACGCCGGAGCATCTGGCGAACGATCACCTCGATGTGCTTGTCGTGGATGTCCACACCCTGAGAGCGGTAGACCGCCTGGACCTCGTCCACCAGGTGCTTCTGCGCGGCGCGCGGGCCGAGAATGCGCAGGACCTTCTTCGGGTCCACCGCACCCACGGTGAGCTTGGCCCCAACTTCCACGTGATCGCCATCGGCCACACGCAGGCGTTGGCGCTTCGTGAGAGGGTAACTCAACTCCTCCGAGCCGTCGTCCGGCGTGATGACGATCCGCCGCGCGCGATCCGCTTCGGCGATGGCCACGCGACCGGTCGCCTCGGCGATCGGCGCCTCCCCCTTGGGGGTACGCGCCTCGAAGAGCTCTTGGACACGCGGAAGACCCTGGGTGATGTCGTCGGCCGAGGCAACACCGCCCGTGTGGAAGGTGCGCATCGTGAGCTGGGTGCCGGGTTCGCCAATCGACTGGGCGGCGATGATCCCCACTGCCTCACCGATATCCACCAGCTTGCCCGTGGCAAGCGAGCGACCGTAGCACATGGCGCAGGTGCCGACGCGAGATTCGCACGTCAACACCGAGCGGACCACGATCTGTCGGATCCCCTCAGCGATCAGCTTGTCGATGAGCACGTCGCCCGCGTCGATCCCCGCCTCCGCCAGGACGGTGCCATCGGCGCCGGTGACGTCTCGCGCGATCGTCCTGGCGAAGACCGAGGTCTCAACCTTCGGATGGCGCCCCACGGTGCCATCAGGACGCTCGGCCGCGATCTCCAGCCTCAGACCGCGTTCGGTGCCGCAATCGGCCTCGCGGACGATGACGTCCTGAGACACATCGACGAGCCGCCTCGTCAGGTATCCGGAGTCTGCCGTACGCAGCGCCGTGTCGGCCAAACCCTTGCGGGCGCCGTGGGTGGCGATGAAGTACTCGACCACCGAGAGGCCCTCGCGGTAGTTCGATTTGATGGGACGCGGGATGATCTCGCCCTTCGGATCGGCCACAAGGCCACGCATGCCCGCAATCTGACGCACCTGCATCCAATTCCCACGCGCGCCCGACCCGACCATCCTGAAGACGGTGTTGCGCTCAGGGAAGTTCTCGCGCATGGCCTTGTCGACCTCGTCCGTGGCCCGCGTCCAGATCTCGATGAGTTCCTGGCGGCGCTCATCGTCCGTGATCAGGCCCTTGTCGAACTGGTCTTGGACCTTGCCGGCCTTCGCCTCGTACTCTTCGAGGATCTTCGGCTTGTCCGCGGGGGTCACGACATCGGAGATCGAGATGGTCACCCCCGACCGGGTGGCCCAACGGAAGCCGGCGTCCTTCAGGGCGTCGAGCGATGCGGCCACCTCGACCTTCGGGTACTTCTCCGCGAGGTCGTTGACGATGCCGGACAGACGCTTCTTGTCGACCGCCTCGTTGATATACGGATAGTCAGCCGGTAGCGCCTCGTTGAACAACGCGCGCCCAAGCGTGGTCGCCAGGATGAGGGAATCGCCGGGCGTCCAACCATCCGGCAATTCCAGATCCGCCGGCGCCACCAGGTCGCTCATCTGAATCGAGACCTGGGCGCCAAGATCTAGCTCGCCGGCATCGTAGGCCATGATCGCCTCAGATACCGAGCAGAAGGCACGGCCTACACCTGGCACGTCGGTCCGTCCGACAGTCAGGTGATTGAGCCCGAT
>JAISBQ010000150.1 GCA_031266115.1 Bifidobacteriaceae bacterium | reverse complement strand
CCCTCCGTGGCGTGTTGCCAGAGGAAGACCCCTGGTGGCGTGCCCGTGACCCCGTGAAACCCCAGGTCAGACCAGTCAGGAACTCCGGGGGCCCCAACCCAGAAGACGTAACCTCAGGTAGGCTTCACGTTCGGCGCGCAACTCCTCCACGAACGGCGCGTCCAACGGCGCCAGGTCGCAGCCCACGGCCCATGTCAACAGCTGGTCGGCGAGCGCCGGGTTGCGCGCAAGAACCGGGCCGTGAAGGTACGTGCCGAGAATCCGGCCGGCCACCGCGCCTTCCGTGCCGTCCCCGCCGGGGCCACCCGCTCCGTTCCCGATGCCGGCGACCACCGTGGCCAGTGGCGCCGCGTCCCGGCCCAGCAGCGTACCGCCTCCATGGTTCTCGTAGCCGGTCAACCGCGGCACCCCCAGCGGTGCGATGGGATCGGCCAGCACCTCACCCACCGCGCGCGGGTGGCGGCGCCGGGTCACGACGTCGAGGATCCCCGCACCAGGTTCAACGGCGCCGCCTTCCACCTCGAAAGACTCGCCGATCACTTGCAGGCCGGCGCACACCGCGAAGACGGTGGCTCCGGCATCGACCGCCGCGCTCAAGGCACCGTGAGCGCGAATTCGCCGTGCTGCGGCGACTTGGCCGTGATCCTCCCCACCGCCCACCACGTACAGGTCGCCGTGGGTGGGAACGGCATCATCCGGACCAAGAGTCACCACCTCGACGCCAATCCCGCGCCGCAGTGCCCGGTCCCTGAGCACGGCGACATTTCCGCCGTCCCCGTAGGTCCCCATCAGAGTGGGAAACATGTGGACAATCCCCAGGACGCTACTCACAGCACTACTCGCGCCCGGACGGCCTGGAATGCCGTGTAGTTCGCAACCATGTCAACCGCCTCGACCGCGCCGCCGCGCGCAGCCTCGGCGGCCGCCGCCAAGGGATCGGCGGTCACACCAACCACGGTGACACCCGCCACGGACAGGCGGACGGCCAGATCGAAGCGGCGCTCACCGGTGGCCCAAGCATCGCGGCCAGCCAAGAGTTCGAAGGGCACATCCCACAGCCAGGACGGGTCGCGCCCATCCGCCCCACGTGCGTTGATCGCGACAACCAGCGGCCGGGCCGCATCGGTGACCATGTCAATCAGTTCCGTCCAGGAGGCCGGGTTCTTCCCCAGCAGCAGCCTGATCCTGCGTCCATCCACGGTCGCCTCGACGTATCGGCCATCGACATCCTCGACCCGCTCGAATGCGGCGACCGCCGCATCCGGTGCCACCCCCCATGTCTCGACGGCGGCCGCCGCCATGGCAGCGTTGGCGACGTTCACCCGTCCGGGGAGGCGCAGGTGAACGGGATATTGCCGGCCGTCTGGCGGGACGATGGCGGAGCCCTCGATAGACCACGCCGGGCGGGGCCGCCGCAATTCACAGTGGGGGCAGTGCCAGTCGGCTCCATCGTGGCGCAAGGTGTGGGTGCACGCCGGACACAGCACCGAATCGTCGCGCCACCGTTGGCCGGCCGCTACCCAGCACACGTCGCGTCCCGGCAGGCAGGCCCATGTGACGAGGGGATCGTCGGCGTTGCCTACCACTGTCAGGGGCCAATCGGCCTGCTCCACCATGGTCCGCCACCGGGCGGCGAGCCGGCTCACCTCGGCCCCTCGGTCCAGTTGATCCCGCGACAGGTTCATCAGCACCACCACGCCGGCCTGCGTCTCGGCCGCCAGCGCCGGCAGATGTGCCTCGTCCACCTCGAGGGCACCAGCGCCGGCGGCACGGCCATCGGCGAGCGCCGACGCCACGCCAGGTGCCATGTTGGCTCCCGTCGCGTTGTGAGCGACGGGTCCGCGGGTTCGCATGGCCTCGGCGATGAGGCGTGTTGTGGTCGACTTGCCGTTGGTCGCCGAGACCAACGTCAGCTGCTTGCCTCGTGACAGTTCGGCAACGATGTGAGGCCGCAACGCCACCATCACTCGTCCCCCCACCACATGTCCGCGGCCCCTGCCGAGCATCCGCGACATGGCCGCCACGAGGCGACCGATCGCGATGACCAGCGTGATACGCCAGCCCCTGGTCGCGCGACCGTCGGCGGCATCAGCTCCAACGCGCACTGTCATAGGTCGCGGGCCGGTTCGGCGAACTTGGCGAGGTGTCCGAGGAACAGGACGTCGAGGCTAGCTGTGGGCCCGTTGCGGTGTTTGGCGACGATGAGATTGGCATCGTGTGCCTCGCCGGTGGGGCGCTCAGTCCCGCTCTTGTCGGGGCGGTGCAACAGAATCACCACGTCCGCGTCCTGTTCGAGCGACCCCGACTCGCGCAGGTCGCTCATCATCGGTTTCTTGTCCTGCCGGCCCTCTGGGCCACGGTTGAGCTGCGAAATCGCCACCAAGGGAACGTTGAGCTCTTTCGCCAGGAGCTTGAGAGACCGCGAGAACTCCGAGACCTCCTGCTGCCGGGATTCCACACGCCGCCCAGAACTCATGAGCTGCATGTAATCCAAGACGATCAGTCCAAGGTCGTGGCGCTGCTTGAGGCGCCGGCACTTGGCCCTGATCTCCATGAGCGACATGTTGGGCGAATCGTCGATGAACATGGGGGACTCTTGGATGGCACCCATGCGTGCGACGATCCGATCCCAGTCCTCATCGTTGAGGTTGCCTTGACGGATCTTTTGGAGCCGGACCCCGGACTCCGCCGCCACGAGACGCTGGGTGATCTCTTGCTTGGACATCTCGAGGGAGAAGATCACCGAGGTGATCGAGTGGCGGATCGAAGCCGAGCGGGCAAAGTCCAGACCGAGGGTCGACTTGCCCATGGCCGGGCGCGCGGCAACGATCACCATCTGGCCGGGATGGAGGCCGCCAGTGAGTTGGTCAAGACCGGCGAATCCGGTGGGAACCCCCATCATCGCTCCGCCCCTGGAGACCACGAGGTCCAGCTCCTCCAGGTACTCCGAGAGGATCCCACCCATCGCCTGGTAGTCCTGGGAGCGTTCGCGGTCCGATACCGAGTAGACCTCCGATTGAGCAGCGTTGACCACGTCGTCTACGTCCCGCCCATCCGTGGCGTAACCCAACTCGGTGATCTTGGTGCCAGCTCGCACCAACCGGCGCAGCACCGCGCGATCCCGGACGATGGCGGCGTAGTACCCGGCGTTGGCTGCGGTGGGGACTCCAGCGATCAGATCATGCAGGTACACCGCCCCGCCGATCCGCTCCAGCTGTCCACGCTTGGTCAATTCGGCCGCGACCG